>NZ_JBGSQZ010000151.1:0-36984 GCF_041737865.1 Chamaesiphon sp. | reverse complement strand
AATTGAGTTCCCTTCTGCTGCATTAATAATGTCATCCCATAAAACTGGTGGAGACTGAAGTAGGGAATCTTGAGCAATTATCTGTCTCCAGTCAAGGTGGGAAGGATTAGCATCAGGAACACCTGCTGCTTGCATCTCTCTCAAGAAAGCTTCAGCCAAAATACCATAACCAATAGTTGAAGGATGCACGCTATCTAAACTAAAAAGTCCACCACTTTTACGGGTTCTATCTTGAGTTTCTAGTAATAGAGTATTTGGAATCGGATCTAAACGTAGAAGTGGATGGTCGCTAAGACCCAAAGACCTGTAATATGCTTTTAGTGGTTCTTCAGGAGAATTAATCAAATGGCTACGTTTTACTGCCAGACTATTGAGGATTTCTCCCGCATCAACAAGATGCCAGTTATTCCCTGCGAGATTGACTTCATCACGAATAATCTGATTGAATTCATCGATAGTTTTGTCAATACTTTTAATCTCTTCTCCCGTCAATTTGCTATTAAAAAAAGGATTAAAATTATTCTCGTTTGAAAAAAACCTACCATAGTACTCGAAGTATTTGCTATTTGCTGGAAGTTTACCAATACCCTGAGTAATTGGGGGAATGGTGACGTAAGGTATAGTGCCTACAAAGACACGGGTGTTAGGAGAAATCGCCTCCTTAACTTTGGCAACGAGAATTTTATAGTCTTTTTCAAAAATTCCTGGGTGAGTTAAGTTAAACTTGCGTCGTTCTTCAGGATCTTCACTGGCAAAGTCACTTGGCATCCGATCGAGCTTTAGACTGGTAACTGTCCCAAGACAATCATTTGCACCTAGCCAAAGAATTAAATTTTCTACGCCCTCTTCATTAGTAATTGCTTGAAGATTTTCAATTTGAGTCCATTGTTTTTTAGAGACAATTTCCGCAGGATTCAATACGGTTTTAGCTGTTCGGTACATTGGAGCATTGGGTAAACCAAGAAAATCGTTCTCAATTAGACCTTCCCTAGCTTGAATGACTCGATCGCAATAATCAGAATGGACACTGAAAGCGTCTACTACACGAAATCCCCATACGGCAAGGTTATGGAACTGACTCTTAAAAATTGAAGGTTTACTTCCTCGTCCTCTTTCGTATAATTCTTCTATATCATCAATAAATCGCTCTAAAAGAAAAGGAAACCGAAATATCCATTCGCCCGTCGATATTTCATTTCCTAGAGTGGGTGCCATCGATTGTAAAAGTTCTTCTATATTTATAGGTAAACCACTGCCAAAAAAACTAGGTATACGAAAATCTGTGGGTACCGATAGCCCAAGGGTACGAGCAATCATCGCAGGATACGACCACTCGGTTTTTAGAATAGCACCACTTTGAAATCCTTGAGTGATACTATCACCAATTGCCACAAGCTTTGCCATACTTTATTCCTCAATGGTAGAGATTTATCACCATAGTAATCTTACTCAATGTCCTGTTTGGCGGATCGATCGCCGATCTTTCCGAGCAAGATCTAACTGAAATTTTCCACGATGTGCCCCCAACAGATTTATCAATGTCGTGTCTAACAACATCTTATCCGATCCGATTGTGCCGCTGTGCGACCTCAAAGAGCATAAAGAGCATAAAGAGCATCGATTGGAGCATTAAAACACGGAAAACTAATTTTTCGAGCGCATGGACTAGCGGAATGTGGGATCTAAAACTCTATACTGTCGGCACAGTAAAGAATCTGCGCTGCAACCAAAAGGAGACATTTACAAGACCAATTAAGACTGGTACTTCTACCAAAGGGCCGACAACAGCGGCAAATGCTACCCCAGATTTAATCCCAAACACAGCAATTGCCACAGCGATCGCTAATTCAAAATTGTTACCCGCAGAGGTAAATGCCACACTAGCGGCTCTAGAGTAATCTGTCTTAATCCGCCACGCCATGTAAAAACTCACCAAGAACATCACGACAAAGTAAATAATCATCGGCACCGCAATTCGTACCACATCAAGGGGAATCTGGACGATCAGATTTCCTTTGAGGCTAAACATGACGACGATCGTCAGGAGTAGCGCAATTAGGGTAATCGGGCTAATTTTGGGGATAAAGGTTTCATGATACCACTGCTTTCCTTTAGCTTTGACCAGGAAAAACCGCGTCAAAAAGCCAGCTAAAAAGGGAATACCTAGATAAATCATCACACTCTGGGCTATCTCCGCAATACTAACATTTACACCAGTACTTTTTAGCCCAAACATTGGCGGTAATACAGTCAAAAAAAACCAAGCATAAGGACTGTAAAAAATTACCTGAAAGATACTATTAAAAGCCACTAATCCGGCTGTATATTCGGTATTCCCCCGTGCGAGATCGCTCCATACTATCACCATCGCAATACACCGCGCTAACCCGATTAAAATCAACCCCACCATGTATTCGGGGTAATCGCGCAAGAACACGATCGCCAGCAGAAACATCAAAGTTGGGCCGATAATCCAGTTCTGAATGAGAGAGATCGCCAAAACATTGCCATTGCGAAAAACATCGCTGAGTTCTTCATAGCGTACCTTCGCGAGTGGTGGATACATCATCAAAATCAGCCCGATGGCGATCGGAATATTGGTAGCACCGACCTGAAATCGATTAATGACAGTATCGACAGATGGATAGAAATAGCCGATGCTTACGCCGATTGCCATTGCTAGAAAAATCCACAGTGTCAGGAATCGGTCTAAAAATGAGAGCTTTTTTCGAGGTGCTGGTGCAGAATTAGGAGTCATCATCGAGCCTGTTAAGATTTATTTTCGAGGGCACGGGCAGCGGCTTTGCGTTCGCTATATCGATCGGTCAGATCGTCTACTCGATCGCGCAATAGGAGCGTAAACTTGTACAATTCTTCCATTACATCGATGACTCGATCGCGATAATCCGAATCCTTCATCGTGCCATCTTCGTTAAATTCTTGATATGCCTTAGCTACCGACGACTGATTGGGAATGGTAAACATCCGCATCCATCGCCCCAATAACCGCATTGTATTGACAGCATTAAAAGACTGAGAACCCCCGCTCACCTGCATTACAGCTAATGTGCGACCTTGTGTTGGTCTGACAGCACCAATACTCAGGGGAATCCAATCGAGCTGATTTTTGAGAATACCTGTAATCTGTCCGTGCAGCTCTGGACTAGACCAAACCTGTCCTTCCGACCAGAGGCTCAACTCGCGTAACTCCTGTACTTTCGGATGAGTATCGGTCACGCTGCCGTAGATGGGCAATTCACGCGGATCGAAAAACTTCACTTCCGCGCCAAATTCTTGAATGATTCGGGCTGCTTCTTCCGCCACCAAGCGGCTGTAGGAACGTTCGCGCAATGAGCCATATAAGAATAATATTCTAGGCGGATGATTAGATTGGGTCATAGATGTAGAGATCCCTATTGCTTAGAAAGTTGTTTTGTCCATGCTTGTGCTGCCATTTGCACTGCATCCCAAGGGCTACCGAGCGGCGGGGTATAGCTTAGGTCGAGATCGTTTAAGTCATTCACAGTCATATCATTAAACAACGCTGTAGCAAAGATATCGATGCGTTTAGCTACTTCCCCTTGGTAGTGTCCGGCGATTTGCGCGCCCAGCAATCGACCGGAGGAGCGATCGCCCGTTACTCGAATTCGGAGTGAGTGTGCGCCTGGATAATAGGCTTTGTGATGCCATACATCGGTTTCGACACTCAGCGGTTGCAATCCGGCGGAAATCGCCTCGTCATCTCGCAATCCCGTTCGCGCTGCCGCCACTTCAAAAATTTTGACGACTTGGGTGCCTAATGAGCCTTTAAATTTGCGGTTGCCACCGATCGCATTTTCGCCAGCCACGCGCCCTTGCTTATGAGCGGTGCTACCCAGTGGTAAATAGATATTCTGTCCGAGCAGCCGATGGTAAGTTTCGACACAATCACCCGCTGCATAGATATCGGGAATATTGGTTTTCATCCGCCGATTGACTTGAATGGCTCCATTAATTCTTAATTTAACACCTGCGGTTTGAGCGAGATGGGTAGAGGGATTGACTCCAACTGCGACAATTACTAGATCCGTTACTCGCTCGAATCCTTTGGCATCAGCAACTAATAAGCGTTCTCCTTTCGGCTCGATCCGATCGATATTAACGCCCGTCACAACCTCAACGCCGTGTTTTTCCAACTCATCGGCGACTAATTGACTCAAACTCGGATCGATCGTTTTTAAGATCGACTCGGATCGTTGAATCAATGTCACAGATAAGCCCCTAAGCGTGAGTGCATCCGCCATTTCTAGCCCGATGTAGCCCGCTCCGATGATAACGGCATGTTTTGGAGACTTATCGGTCAGATGTGTTTGGACGGCGAAACTATCTGCCATCCAGCGCAGCGGATAAACTCCTGGTAAATCTAGTCCTTGAATCGGGGGTTTGACAGAGGTGCCACCTGTGCCAACGATCAACTTGTCATAAGTCAGGATTTTTGTCGATCCATCCAGCGTTTTGACAGTGACCTTTTTTTTGGCGGGATCGATCGATTCTGCCCAATGATTCATCAACAAATTAATCCCCAGACTAGTAATGTCTTCAGCCTTGCGATGCGCTAAATTATGCCAATCAGTGACTTCTCCACTCAGATAAAAGGGCAACCCACAGATGCTGTAATTGGGAAAATTATCGGCAAGGACGATCGTAATTTCTACACCCGCATCTAATTCTCTGGCTCGTAATGCCGCACTAATCCCCGCGTCGCTACCGCCAATAATCAGAAGCTGAGTCATCAGATTGTGTCTCCCGCTAAACAGCGTAAAAAGTCAGTTTGAGCCGATCGCAGTTCGACTTGAGGATTTGCCAAATGGATGA
This sequence comes from Chamaesiphon sp., assembly GCF_041737865.1. Taxonomy (NCBI): domain Bacteria; kingdom Bacillati; phylum Cyanobacteriota; class Cyanophyceae; order Gomontiellales; family Chamaesiphonaceae; genus Chamaesiphon; species Chamaesiphon sp. The sequence goes on along the minus strand of NZ_JBGSQZ010000151.1, from coordinate 32,130 downwards.
TTTGGATCGCCGCGTCGTAAGACGAACCGACATGGATCAGATAAGCAGCCAGCATGGTTCCCGTCCGCCGCAATCCATTGGTGCAATGAACGGCAACAGCCAAGCCTTGGCGATCCTGTTCGTCAATAAAGTAGGCTAATTCCTGAATTTGGTCGCGACTGGGTGGGGTGCCGCCCTGAATGGGCAACCACCGGAACGGTATGTCTAGCCGATCGTATACATCTAAATTAGAAGGGTCATCAAGGACGGAGACAATTGCCCCAATTCCTACCGCTTGTAAATCCCTCAATTCATCTGCTGTTGGCTTGCGAACACCTGTCAATTTACCTGGAATTACCCACCATAAGTTTTCGACAATTGGCTCGATCGATTGCTGCTCCATTGGGTTCGACATCTATATAAGTATTAGTGCGATCGCTTGACTTAAAATTGAGATCCACTACTTGAGTATCGGTTTAGGAACCACTATCCGCTGCTGCTAGAGAACGTAAAAAGACTGTCTGAGCTAGTTCCAGCACTGCCTGTGAGTTTGCAGTTGCAATTTTCTCGATGGCATCTTTATCAGACGAACCATTCAAAATCAGATAAGCCGCTAGCATCGTCCCCGTTCGATGTAAGCCACCCGTGCAATGGACGGCAACACCCACGCCTTGGCGATGATATCGATCGACAAAATCTATTAATTCTGCGACTTGCGATCGACTGGGCGAACTAGCAATCTGGATCGGTAGCCAGAGATAAGGAATATTTTCCCGATCGTACAATTCTAGATTGGATCGATCGTGCATTACTGAAACGATCGCCCCAATTCCCACTGCTTGTAACTCTGTCAATTCGGCTGCTGTTGGCTTCCGCACTCCTGCTAGTTTGCCAGGAATTACCCACCATAAGTTCTCGACAATTGGTTCAGATTGCTGCTCCATTGGTTTTAACTGCTATGTGATGACATGATGAGCGACTGAATAAATGTCTAAAACTTAACTCGTTGGCGTAGCCTCTCTTGCCGAGAGAATCGCCCTAGTCTAAATTAAATTAACAACTAATAAACTGGCTTCTTTGGTAATAAATCCGAAATTTTAGAGTTAATTCTGGCTTTACCAGAGAATACAGTGCCTGTTTTACCGCGATTAAAGTTAATATAATTGATATCTCTAACTGCCTCTGGCAGAGGAACATATCCTACAGAATCAGCCACTTTAGAGACTCGATTGATATATAGTGTTACAAATTTACCTAGTACCCGTCTATTTGAACTAGAGCGCAGATTAACGTAAATAAATAGCGGTCTAGAAAGTGGCTGATATTGGTTTTTCTCTACAGTTTGAGTAGATGGTAAGATTGCCCCTTTACCGTTATCGACTGCTAATAGTTTCAACTTACTTTGGTTTTCTTGGTAGTAAGCATAACCAAAATAACCCAAAGCATTTGGATCTTTACTAATGCCTTCTACCAAGGCTTCATCATCTTCATTAGGGGTGTAGTCTTTACGGCTAGCTTTGGATTTTCCAACGATCGCCTCATTGAAATAATCGAAAGTACCAGACTTGTCACCCGCTCCAAATAGCTTGATGGGTCGATCGGGCCATGAAGAACGTACTTGGTTCCAGCGAAGGATTTTGCCCTGCGCCGCAGGTTCCCAGAGCTTTTTCAATTCGGCGACGGTGATATCTTTTGCCCAGTCATTTTGGGGATTGATGGCGATCGTCAACGCATCAAAAGCGATCGGAAACTCCATGTATCTCACGCCATTTTTCTTACAAGTTTCCATCTCGGCTAGCAAAATTGGTCGCGAAGCATCGTTGATGTCGGTTTTACCAGCGCAGAATTTTTCAAACCCGCCTGTCGTACCAGAAAATTTAACTTCAACCTGCCCCTTATTCCTGGAATCTGCTTCAAATAGTTTGACGATCTCTTGGGTAATCGGATATACGGTACTCGAACCATCAATCTTAATCGCTGGTGCAGTCACTTTTCCTGGATCTCCCTCAGCCCCCTGTGCCAATAATTGGCTGTGGGCGGACGGGTTAGCTGTTGCGGTGGTACTGACTGTTACCGCCAGCATTCCTAAGACTGTAGCGAATTTTTTTACTGTTGCGTTCATTGTGTTCGGTTCCTTGTTGATTTTAAAATATATGCGTTCGTCATTTTTCCAACCATTAATCACCGTCGCCAGCCTTCCACGCGATCGCGTTACTGGGCTGAGGATCGGGTAATTTTAGCGTCACCAGTGCTGCTGCCAGCACAAAGAATGCTGATACCCACAGACAGCCCACCAGCCCGTAAAACTGATAAACTAGCCCCGATAACACCGTCCCTGCCAACCGACCGCCAGAGTTCGCCATATAGTAAAACCCAACATTCAAAGCCACTTTGTCATCATCGGTAAATGCTAATACCAGGTAAGAGTGAACTGCTGAGTTGAAGGCAAACACCACACCAAAGATAATTAGTCCACCCACAATGGCAGTAGTCGGGGGAACATTTAGCTGGAGGGCAATCGCGATCGCGGCTGGGACTCCAACCAGCGTAAATGTCCAAAACCGGATCGTCTTCGCTCCAGGCGGCTGACCAGATCCAAATCGTTTGAGCAGAGCTGGTGCTGAAAATTGAATGATGCCGTAACCAATCACCCAACATGCCAAGAAGCCTCCCACCTGAGCGAAAGTCCAGTTCAACTGTCCCCGCAAAAAGACTGGCAAACCCACGACAAACCAGACATCTCTGGAGCCAAATAAAAAGAATCGGGCAGCCGAGAGAATATTGATTTCGCGGCTCTTAGAAAAGAGTTGGCTAAATTTGACCTTTTTCTTGATTTTGCCCATCCCCTTGGGCAGCAATAGCCCAGAGAACATAATTAATGACAGTCCACCTGCCATGATCCATAAAGCATTGATAAACCCAACGGAAGTCAGCAATGCACCACCAATAAAAAAGCCCACCCCTTTAAGCGCGTTCTTGGAACCCGTTAGCACTGCCACCCATTTGAATAGCGATGACTGAGCATCTTGAGGTACCACTAACCGAATCGCACTCTTGGAACTCATCTTGGTTAAGTCCTTAGCAACCCCCGAAAATGCCTGAGCAACCATCACATACGGGACGGCAACCCACTGTGTCCAAGTTGGATCGAGGAAGGACAAAATCACTAGTGAAAGAATCTGTAGTCCAATTCCAGTGTAAAGTGTCACCTTCAGTCCGAATTGGGAGCCAATCCAACCGCCAAAAAGGTTGGTAACGACACCGAAGACTTCGTAGAACAGAAACAGTGAGGCGATTTGGATGGGGGTATAGCCAATGTTGTAAAAGTAGAGCAGCACTAGCATTCGCAGGGCACCATCGGTGATGGTGAAGCCCCAGTAGGCTAATGTTACTAGTACATAGTTCTTGAAATTGGCACTGGAAGCTGTCGGAGAGTCCATGAGCTGATAAGGGTAGAGGGCAACTTACGATCGCTATTATTAGTTCAGGCTCAGAGCTACTTTACGGGCGAGTTCGACCATCCGATTGGCGTAGCCCCATTCGTTGTCGTACCAAGCTAGAATTTTCACTTGAGTCTCATTGACGACCATTGTAGAGAGCGCGTCGATAATTGCCGAGCGGGGGTCGTCTTTGTAATCGATCGAGACTAGAGGACGTTCTTCGTAGCCGAGAATGTCTTTGAGCGGTTCTTGCTGGGAAGCAGTTTTGAGTAGTTGATTAACTTCTTCGACTGTGGTCGATCGCATTACTTCAAATACACAGTCAGTCAGCGAAGCATTGAGCAACGGTACTCGCACTGCTAAACCATTGAGTTTACCGTTGAGTTCGGGGTAAATTAAACCGATCGCGGTTGCCGATCCAGTTGATGTCGGAATCAGCGATAAACTGGTAGCTCTGGCGCGGCGCAAGTCTTTATGCGGTGCATCGACGATCGTTTGCGTGTTGGTGTTGTCATGGATGGTCGTAATCATGCCATGCTTAATCCCCAAGCCTTCATTAATTACCTTGACTACCGGAGCCAAGCAATTAGTGGTACAAGAAGCGGCTGTCAGCAGATGATGTTTATCTGGATCGTAAAGTCCATCATTGACTCCCATCACGATATTCAGGGCTGATTGCTTCACTGGAGCCGCCACAATTACCTTTCGCACACCCCCCTTAAAATAAGGATCGAGGGTTTCGGGCGTTCTAAATTTACCAGAGCATTCCAACACCAAATCGACACCCAAATCTTGCCAGGGTACATCTCCAGGTTGAGGATGTTCGCTAAAAGTCAGGGATTTACCATCAATGGTGACTTTCCCGTTCTCAGCCTCTACTTTTGGTGCCCAACGTCCGTGGACAGAATCGAACTTGAGTAAGTGCGCGGCTGTCTCAGCCCCACCTTTGACCTCATTGATATGTACGAATTCTAATTCTGACCAATCCCACGCCGCCCGCAAATCTAGTCGCCCAATCCGTCCAAATCCGTTAATTCCCACCCGCACTGTCATCTGTTTGCCTCTTGTTTTGAAGTTTTAAATCTTTATATTTACAGGATTCTATATTTGGAATCATCGATATTGTATCGATTTATCGCCAAAAAAGCTTATTTAACTTTGCTAAGTTCTACCTTTGCTTTGGCTACTAATTCATCATCCAGAGGTAGATAACCAAGGTCGGTGGCTGAAGACTTACCTGTAGTCAATGCCCACTCAATGACTGCTTTTAATGCTGTTGTCTTGGTGGCATCTTTAGGCTGCGGATATAAGAGCAGCCAAGTTAGTCCAGAAATGGGATAAGCCTTTGGGTTGGTAGAATCCGGCACCGTAAGTCCAAGATCGGCAGGCACTTTTTCGCCGACAAATGCCTCAGCACCTGCGGCTGGGGATGGCGCGATCGATTTTCCAGACTTGTTTTCGATCGCTGCCATTGATAGATTAGCTTGCTTGGCGAAAGAGTACTCTACATAACCAATCGAATTGGGTATTGCGGCGATTTCCTCAGACACACCTTGATTGCCTCTAGCACCTATCATCCCTTTAGACCAATCTACCGATTTACTAGCACCCGCTGTCCATTCGGGGCAAGCAGCTTTAAGGTGATTTGTGAACTGAAAGGTGGTACCGCTGCCATCAGAACGGTGGAAGAATTTAATTGCTTCGCTGGGTAATTTTGCACCAGCATTGGTTTTGACGATCGCCGGATCGTTCCATTTCGTAATTTTACCTGACGCAATTCCACAGTAGGCTGTGCGAGATAGTTTTAAATCTTTAACCCCATCGAGGTTATAGGCAAACACGACCATCCCACCAGTCATAGGCACCTGAAGTGGTTCTCCACCGAACTTTGTTTTGAACTTGGCGCGTTCGTCAGCTTTTAAGGGTGCGTCTGATGCTCCAAAATCTACAGTACCCGCCAAAAATTGCTCGACACCAGCACCACTACCGACGGATTGATAACTAACTTGAGTTCCAGGATTTACCTTGTTGTATTCAACAAACCAGCGTTGATATATGGGCGCGGGATATGTTGCCCCAGCACCACTAACAGAGACAATACTCCCACTACTTGCGGATGCAGATTCAGATGTCGCAGGTGAAGCAGTACCTGATGGCGAGGATGCAACTTCGGAACTTTTGTTACAGGCAGATACTGATAGCCCCAACGTCAGGGCTAGTAGTGTCCGAATAGTGAATGACCTCCCGATATTTAGATCGGGTTTTTCGCCATTCGATGGCGGAGCCTCTCCCCTGGAGAATCGATTGAGTTGTTCGTCATTCATTCTAATTTCTCCCTAGATGCGTTGACGGATGCGTTGACGTAGCCTCTCTGCTGTTGGCGGAGCCTTGCACTTGGCATTACAGAATGACAATCGCTCACTATATCGATGTAAGCTAATATTGAGAGTTGTCGATATTTTATCAATCTACATCGATATATGTCAATATAGAAGTTATGAAATCTTCAAAGTTACCTATTTTTTGTTGTCCGCCTTTATTAGCTGGTCGTTTGACTGGAGCAGAAGCCGCTAGTGCAGCCACTCTGTTCCGAGTATTGGGCGAACCAGCGCGGCTCCAGTTGCTGAGTTTAATTGCTGCCCAGCCGAGTGGGGAAGTTTGTGCTTGCGAGTTGGTAGAATCGCTAGGACTTTCGCAGCCAACAGTCAGCCATCACCTCAAGGTGATGTATGAGGCAGGTTTATTAGAAAAAGAGCGGCGCGGCACCTGGATTTACTATCGAATCGTTCAAGCACAATTAGTATCCTTGCGAGAGGTGCTCTTTTAGAGATCTGGGCAATGAACGACACTAATGTGTCTTCATAACAATTGAACTATGCGCTATTTGGCACAGCTTTTTTGTACGGCACAGTAGCGGTTTGAGGCTCCTAAATTTTAGAAGCTTCAATTGGCACAGCCAAAACGAGCTTTTAGGCGATTTTCGGGTCAGCGAGCCATTTTATTTCTGTAATCCTTTTGTAGCAAAGCTTTCACAGTTAAAGTGGCGAGTCTGACATGAGCCGCCACTTTTACCCCTTGTTAGTCAAAGAAATGTATAAAATCCCCTTGACCTTGCAGTTGACTACAAGGTTTAGACTAATCTTATAAGGTTAAAAAAGGAGAAATCCAAAATGTCTAAGCGTTTTGTAGAAGTGTTTACTGCTGGTTGTCCTCTCTGTGACCAGACCGTTAAGTTGGTTCGGGAGCTAGCCTGCTCTAACTGTGAGGTGCAGGTTTACGACTTGCGAGAAGGATGTGCGACTAATGAGTGTCATGAAAAGCTTGCTCAATATGGAATTCACCGAGTTCCAGCCGTTGTTATAAACGGTCAATTAGCTGGCTGCTGTCAGAATCAACAGCCAGTATCCCGTGAAGCCTTGGTTGCTGCTGGCATTGGGCAAGGATAAATCAGATAGGGGAGGGAGAGTAGAATGAACGTCAAGCAAGGATTGTTTATTGGTGAGTTAAGCCAGCGGGTGGGCATACCCGCCCAAACAATTCGTTATTACGAAAGATTGGGTCTGGTCAAACCAGCGCAACGAACGCTGTCACAGTACCGTGTTTATACGGAAGAAGATGAGTTGCGCTTAAATTTTATCCAAAAAGCTAAACAATTTGGGCTTTCCCTAGATGAGATCAAGAAGTTGATAGACATTCGGGCTAAAAACATTCTTCCATGTAATGTTCTCAAAGGAATGGTCAAACAGCATCTAGATGAATTAGACCAACGCATTGACCAGATGCTAGCATTTCGCCAGGAACTAAACAATCGATATGAGCAGATCCAGGCATTGCTGCCCGATACATCTACTCTTCCAACCCAAGCAAGCTCTAACAGCCAGATTTGCGGATTGATTGAACAATAGCTAATAGCTTGGTAAATTTTAATTCTGACTCTCTACTTTTTTTAGGAGCAAAAATAGAATTGACAGAATGTTTGCTTATCAAGACTTGTATTCTTAGTAATACCAAATCCGGTTTAAATAACCTACTTATTATCTAAGTCAAAGCCCTGTATAGCAATGATTTGTAAAATTTAATAAAAAGTCTGTGCGAATCGGATTTGGTATAACTAGTTTTTTATTTCTAATTACCTCCATGTTATTTGAATGGGAGTCATTTTTTACTAGTTAACGTCACCGCTAGATGCGCCCGATCTCAACAATTCAATCAGTTCCCCTACTTCAACACATTCCCTTTTTCTTGCTGCTATTTGTTACGAAACGTGTGCGGCTGCCCTGTAGTACGCTAACGATCTCTTGTGTCAGGAAAGGCTCTATGACCTGTGATTGAATATGTCAACCTGATGGCTAGATATTCTGCTTGAAGTGGCTTTAATCGGTAGATTCACTGTAAATGTACTGCCCAGATCTAGTTGGCTATCAACTTGAATACTGCCATGATGCGCTTGGACGATCGCACGGACAATTGCTAAACCCAATCCCGTTCCGCCTGTATTCCGCGAACGATCTGCTTGCACTCGATAAAAACGATCGAAAATATGCGGTAAGTCTTCAGTGGAAATTCCGATTCCATTATCTTGGATGGTAAGGATCGCGTGACGCTCTGATGATTCTAAGCGAATCGTGACTACTCCGTCGGTAGGAGTATATTGAATGGCATTATGAATCAAATTAGCGATCGCTCGATACAGCCTATCGCTATCGCCCATCACATAGATTGGCTGTTTGACTAAGATTTCTAAGCGCAGATCGAGCGAACTCGCGATCGCCAGCGGAGCTAATTCTTCTTCTAAATCGCTAACCAAATCGTTCAAACAACATGGCTGAAGCTGCACGGGTAATTGTTTGGCTTCCAACCGCGATAGCCAGAGCAAATCCTCAGCTAGACGAGTAAGATGGCGAACTTGACGCTGGGCGATTTCTAAATTATTGCGGGATTCTGGCTCGATTACTTCTACATCTAAAGCACTTTCTACAGCTATTCTGGTGACAGCTAATGGCGTTCGGAGTTCGTGGGCGGCATCGGCGGTAAACTGTTGGATCTGCTGGTAAGACTGATAAATTGGCTGCATTGCCAAACCTGAGAGCCACCAACTCGCTCCACCAATTAGTAACATTGCCAGTGGCACACCAAAAATCAGAATCAAATGCAGACTACTCATGTATTCATCTAACCGATGGAAAGATTGGGCAACCTGGAGATAGCCCCAGTCGCGATTGTCGCTGGTTTTGAGTTGAAGTGTATGAATATGATAGCGTTCGCCACGATCGTCAGTAGTAGTTTCCCAGTGCATCGTCGGGTTCAAATCGGAAAACTTGTGTTTTTTCGATCCTAAAGTTGCGATCTCTTGACCTTTTAAGTTTAATAATCTCAGGCAGTAGCCTTGTTTTTGGGTTAGTTCGGCAATTTTAGAGTCGGGTTTGATGGGAGAACATTCACCCATGACACACAATCCAGGCAGTAAATTCAGCGCGACTGGATTGACTACTTCTGGTTGTTGTAAGACGGCTTCAAGAGTATCATGTACGGTGCCAGCTAAAGTGTCTAATTCTCGATTGACTGTTCGCTCAAATGCCCTAATCATTACTAAATGAATCGCAGAGCCAGATAGTAATGTAATTAAGCCGATGACGATCGCATAAAAACCAGTTAACTGGATACGGGTACGATTGAATAGTCGATTTTGGCGCATTTTTGATAATTAATAATTATCTCTTTATTTACGAGCAGAGTTGAGTCGATAACCAAATCCGCGTACAGTTTCAATTGCTTCCTCACAGCCAAATTCAGCTAACTTCTTCCGCAATAGCCGAATTTGGGCGGCGACAACATTACTTGCCGATTCAGTATCGAGTGCCCAGATCCGATTGCGAATTTGGTCGTGGGTGAGAGTACGATCTGGATGTTGCATCAGATATTCTAAGAGTTGAAATTCTTTGGCTGTCAGACTGACAGACTGTTCCTTTCCTACTGTGGTAATGACAATCGCATTATTACCATAGTCTAGTCGGAGATTGCCCAATTGCAATCGTTCCGGTTGAAATGTAGGGGCGCGACGTTGGAGAGCGCGGAGTCTAGCGAGAAGTTCTTCCATCCCAAATGGTTTAACTAGATAGTCATCGGCTCCAGCATCTAACCCTGTAATTTTATCTTCCATCCGATCTCGCGCAGTCAACATCAGGATTGGCAGAGTGTATTTTTCTGCCCGTAACCGTTGACAGATTTCGATGCCAGACATTTTGGGCAGCATCCAATCGATAATCGCCAACGAGTATGTCGAACGATTGTCAGTTAAATATTCCCAGCCAGTTTTGCCATCTTGTGCCCAATCGACAACATATTGATGATGAGAGAGGCTGGTTTGGATGAGGGCACCCAAGTCTGGTTCGTCTTCAATTAGTAAAATTTTCATCTTGATAACCATCATCTCTGAGCTAGATGAAATTAACGTGAAATCTTGACTCCAACCATTTCATCTTAATTTCATCTCATCCCGCTAAGATCGTAGTAATGTCAAAATTACTATTATTTTTGTAAGTTATGAATACTAAAACTCGATTAATTGCATCGATCGCGATATTGACGGGAACAATCGGTTTTGGTTCCTTAGCGATTGCTAACTTCACGACTTCCAATAAATCGAGTTCAACAATTGCCCAAAATGGGGGGATGAACCACGGTGGCATGAATCATGATGGCATGAAAAAGGGAGGCATGATGAATCATAATATGGATGTCGGCCCTGCTGATGCTAACTACGATTTGCGCTTTATCGATAGTATGATTCCCCATCATCAAGGTGCATTAGTAATGGCTCAGGAAGTATTAGCAAAGTCCAAACGACCCGAACTAATTAAGCTAGCTAAAGGTATGCTCGCCGAGCAGAAAAAAGAAATCGCCCAGATGCAGCAGTGGCGCAAACAATGGTATCCCAAAGCATCGGCGACACCCATCATGTGGCATACTGCCATGAATCATGAAATGGCAATGACAGCCGAACACAAGCAGTCAATGATGATGAGTATGTCATTGGGTAAAGCCGATGCTGGGTTCGATCGCAGGTTTCTCGATGCGATGATTCCCCATCATCAAGGTGCGGTGACAATGGGACAAGATTTATTGAAAAAATCTAAACGTCCAGAGATGCAAAAACTCGCTCAAAATATTATTAAGTCTCAACAAGCAGAGATCGCTCAGATGACTCAATGGCAGAAAGAATGGTCTGCAAGTAAGTAGTTAATGAACATTCATCTCATCTGAGGTGTGAATGGGGATGTAAGTAATAACTTACATCCCCTTTTTGATAAAAATATGCTAAAGTTCATAACAAGAATTATTATCAATAAAACAGTTTAATTAGTATTAAAATTTCACCTCAAATTCATAATATTTTCATCTGGATTTCATCTTAGATTGTTAATCTGTAAATAGACAGGTTATTCGATCCAAAGTAAAAGGTGTATTTTTTATGAAACGCTTATCCCTAACTGGCTTATCAATCATCGCGATCGTATTATCTATAAGTACGTCTGCCCAAGCACGAGGTCATCAAGAAGTGCCGATCGAGCCGATGACAAAAATAAGTAGTAATATTCCCACCAGAAAATATGTGACCCCGTTTAACTTAATTGGGAATGCTTATCAAGGTAGATATCGGGCACATTCTATTCCTGGATTTGGCTCATTAATCGATGGTTCCAGAATTGGTAGAATTACTGCTACAGATTTAGTCAGAGCAGCCATTGAGTCCGAAGATTTGTTGCCAGAAATGATTAACGATCGCGATTATCTGCGTCGTGTTGAAGTACAGTTAAGATCGCTCGGACGTTAAGTTACCTCAAAGTAAGTTCGATCGATAAGATCTCAAAATAATAAACCTAGTCGCCTGACGAATCTCTGCACAACCTCGATCTGACAGCTAAATTTATCCAGTGTTGAGATCTTACGCTCCTGGTGCCCAACGCATATTTTGAAAGAATTTACCAAATATGTCGAAATTTCACTAAAATTTCACATATCGTTGCAATGATGAGAGCAACATCCTAATTCACGAGAGGTCAAGCACATGCGTTCTCATCGCTTATTACCCTTCGCTACTTTATTTACCCTCGCACTGACTACTATTGCAACTGGTGCTAACGCCCAGAGCCAGTCAGTCGAAAGTACTCTTCCCTACGTCTACAGCCACAATACTTTCCCTTCCGAGCGGGCTAGCATCGCTCGTCATACACTCCGGTTTGCAGTTCCCGCCGATTCCAAATCTGTGTCCGCAGTAAAGCTCACCGCACCAGCCGGATTTAAACTCAATCAAAAAGTGGCAGTTTTCGACAATAAAACAGGTGAAAGCTTACCTGTAAGTGTCACTATCGCTGGGCAGACTGTAGAACTGAGCTTCGATCGGGCAGTCGAACCTGGTACTGCAATCGATATCGAACTGAATAATGTCAGCGTTTGGGGCACAGATCGGCATTACGATCTGGCTGTGAAATTTGCTGTCGATAATCGCAATGCTAATGGTGGTAAGTTGCAAGTATCGAACGATCGATATGTCAATATTGGCAGAACTGGCTTACGTCGTTCTTAGAGCGGTTGAGAGCTAAATATCTCTCTAAATATATATGGGGAAAATCGAGAAGTAACAAAGATTTACCCCATTCTTTCTTTTGCATACAGATAACTTTTACCGCCTACCACCATGCGATCGACTAAATTAAAATTATTATTATCTTTAATTATATTAGCGACAGTATCTAGTCCTAAAATCGCGATCGCAGGTGCCGGACACGATCATAGTGGTGCGAGTTCGTTTAAGTCTGGTGGTGAAGCTACTGGTGCTGTAAGTGTTGATGCTCAGACGGTCAAAAGATTGGGGATTAAAGTCGAAGCAGTTAAAAATCAACCATTAGATATTGGATTAAAAACTACCGGACAGATCGAAACTTTACCCGACCAAAAAGTTGAGGTAACTGCACCGTTAACTAGCAAAGTAGTGCAACTATTAGTTAAGCCTGGTAGTAAAGTTACTAAGGGTCAACCTCTGGCGGTAATTGCTTCGCCAGAGTTAGCTAATTTGCGGGTAGATGCTCAAGGTAAACAAGCCGATGCTCAAGGAGCATTGCAAAAAGCTCAGGTTAACTTGCAATTAGCTCAAGATAATTTAGTCAAGCAACAAACAATTAGTAACGCTGAAGTCGCTCAAGCACGGACTAAATTAACGGCTACTCAAGCACAATACGATCGAGATAAGCAGATAATCAGTCAAAGCGGAGTTTTGAAAGTAGCGCAAGAAAATCTCAAACTTCAGCAGCAAATCGCTAATGCCGAAATAACTAGAGCGAATACTGAAGTTGCGATCGCTCAGGAACAATTCGATCGGGATAGTGAATTAGTTAAAACAGGTGCCCTCGCCAGACGACAAATGTTGGAGTCTAAAGGTAAACTCGAACGCGCCAAAGCTGAAGCAGCCAGAGCTAAAAGTCTACCCCAAGTCGTGCAAGCTCAAAGTGATGTTAAAAAGGCAGAAGTAGACTTACCTTACCGCGAACTACGCGCTTCTCAAGCAAGTGTCGCTGAAGCGCAGTCGCTATTACAACGAGCTGAGACTCGTCGCGATGTCTTAGAAGCCCAAGCACAACTCAAACGCGCTCAATCGGATGTAGTCATCGCTCGATCGCAATTACAGCTTAGTACTACTGCCTATCAAACTCGACTTCAACAATTGGGCAGCACTGCCAACGCCCAAGGATTAGTCACGATAACTGCGCCGATTGCGGGTACTGTTGCCAGCCGCGATGTCAGTATCGGTCAATCCTTGCAGGATGCGGGTGGTAAACTGATGACCATTGTTAATGACGCTCGGATTTTTGCGACGGCGAATATCTATGAGAAAGATTTAGGATCGGTCAAAAACGGTCAACAGATCCGCGTTAAAGTCGCTTCTTTACCGAATCAAAGTTTTGAAGGTAGAATTACCCAAATTGGCACATCCGTACAAGGTGAAACCAGAGTCGTTCCCGTGCAAGCAGAAATTAGTAATCCTAGCGGTTTACTCAAACCAGGGATGTTTGCCGAACTAGAAGTGATTACCGCTAAAACGGCTGCGTCGCTACTGGCGATTCCGGCTGCGGCGATAGTCGATGCCAATGGTAAAAAAGTCGTCTATGTCCAGAATGGGAATGCTTTCCAAGCGGCGGAAGTCACATTCGGGCGCACCTCTGGGGACATGGTAGAGGTGAAGACGGGTTTATTTGCAGGTGACATGGTGGTAACTCAGCGGGGGACGCAACTCTACGCTCAGTCGTTGCGGGGCGGGGGAGAAAAGCCCGCTGCTGATGAACATCAAGATGAAGCAGCTCCAGCTAAAAGCAATGGTTTAGTCATACCGCCGTGGTTATTACCAGTCGGTGGGGGCGCGATTCTAGTAACTGGGGGTGCTTTGCTGCTGCGGAAACGTTTCCGCTCGGCTCCAGCAGATGATTTAGAAGATGGTAAAGAAGATGCTTATGCCAGCAACTACGATCTCTCATTACCTGCGGCTGAACTCACCGAACCAGAACCCTACACTAATAATCATCACTCGGTACCTTTGTCGCCAGCAACTATGGGAGAAAAGAGTAGAAAAGGGGAGTAAAGATCTAAGCTGTAAACAGAATCATGATCCTCTTTTCCACAACTTTAATTGCAAATGCGAACGATTATTTTCTTCTTGGTTGCTGCATTAGCAGAACTCTGTGGTTGCTACGCTTTTTGGACATGGCTGAAAGTAGGGCGTAGTCCACTTTGGAGCGTTCCAGGTCTTTTATCCCTAACTATTTTCGCTGTGGCTTTAACTCAAGTAGATACACCCAATGCTGGCAGAGTATACGCCGCATATGGTGGTATTTATATCCTGTCATCTATTCTATGGTTGTGGTTAATTGAAGGTGTTAAACCGGATCGGTGGGATTTAGTTGGGGTTAGCATTTCTCTCATCGGCACTATGGTGATTTTGCTTAGTCCTCATCGTTCTTGAATTCAAATATCTGTCGATTTTACACTGATACTTATCCTCATATCTAACACTAAAAATGCTTGGAAATATCGTTCAGTGGGTAATTAATCGTCGTTGGCTGGTCGTACTAGCGACAGTTATCGTCTCATTGTGGACAGTTTATGTCATTCCCCAGATGCCGCTGGATGTGTTGCCAGCTTTTGCGCCGCCGCAAGTGGAAATCCAAGCCGAAGCACCCGGACTCGCACCAGAGGAAGTAGAATCCCTAGTAACATTACCGATCGAAAGTGCGATTAATGGTACGCCTGGAGTCACTGCCGTGCGTTCGTCGAGTGCGGCGGGAATTTCGGTGGTGCGGGCGATCTTTACTTCGTCAACTGATACTTATCAGGCGCGTCAACTGATTACCGAGCGACTGCAACAAGCCGTCAGTAAGCTACCCCCAGGAGTTGAAACACCCCAATTATCCCCCACCACTTCTCCTGTCGGTTTGGTGGTGCAATATGCTTTTACCGTCGCCGATGGCGTGAAAGCTACCCCAAATTCCCTGATGGTAGCGCGGCGGATTGTCGATTGGCAAGTTACAAATCGCCTCCTAGCCGTGCCAGGAGTCAGCCAAGTTTTGGTGTTTGGTGGTGACGAGCGACAGTTTCAAGTATTAGTCGATCCGGTTAAATTAGCAGCTTTTAATATTACTCTAGACCAAGTTGCCCAAGCGACTAAAAAAGCGAATGTCAATGCCGCAGGTGGCTTTTTCATTACTCCCGATACCGAGAGATTGATTAGGGGTGTCGGTAGGATTGAATCGATCGAAGATCTCCAAAAATCGACGATCGTATCTCGCAATGGCATCCCCGTTAGATTGCAAGATGTCGCCGATGTTCAAATTGGTGCGGCACTACAACGGGGCGATGGTGGTTTTAACGGTCAGCGGGCAATTATCGTGATGGTGAATAAGCAGCCCAGCATCGATACACCAACTGTCAGCCGTGCGGTAGAAAAAGCAGTTGCCGAAATTAAAGTTGGCTTGCCCAAAGATATCAAAGTTACGACCACTTTTCGTCAAGATAGTTATATCGAATCTTCGGTTGATAATGTTCGTTCCTCGTTGATTCAAGGTAGTATTATCGCCGCAATTATTCTGATTCCATTTTTGTTAAATTGGCGAATTCTGGCGGTATGTCTATTAGACTTTTTCTTGACCTTACTATTTGGGATGTTAGTCCTATCATGGTTGGGAGTTGGTTTGAATACCATGACATTAGGCGGCTTGGCAGTAGCAATTGGGACAGCGATTGATGATGCGATCGTTTATGGTGAAAATACCTATCGTCGCTTGCGGGAAAATAAAGCTGATGGCGATCCACTTACCCCGCTAGAAATCATCTTTGAAGGTTCTCAAGAAGTGCGCGATTCGCTCTTAGGCGCGACGATTATTGGGATTATTGTTTTCTCACCAATTTTTACATTACCAGGAATTGAAGGGAAGATTTTCACCCCGATGGGGATTGCTTACTTAGCAGTCGTTGTCGTTTCTAGTTTAGAATCTTTATTCGTTTCTCCAGCTTTGTGTGCGATTTTACTACCCGCTACTAAGGTGACGCAGCGAGAACCGTGGCTGGCGAGATTTTGTAAGGGAATTTATAGCGCGTGTTTGAATTTCTCGATGAAAAGTCCCCTGTTAATTATGGGGACTGCTACAGTTCTAACCGTTGCATCAATTGTAGTTATCCCTTCATTTGGTAGAGCATTCTTACCAGAGTTTCAAGAACAGACGATGGTAAATACCTTAATTTCTTACCCAACTGTTTCCCTCGAAGGTAGCACCAAAGCAGGCTATACAGTCGAGGAATCATTGAAAAATGATAAGCGGTTTGAATTCATCCAAACTCGTGCCGGACGTGCTGCTGGTGACTCTGAAGCCGCAGGTGTGAACGTCGCTCACGTCGATATCGAACTCAGTAAATTAGGGATGCAAGATCGAGAAGAATCGCTCAAAGTTATGCGCCAAGCCTTCGAGCAAATTCCAGGCGCAGCCGCGAATATTGGTGGGTTTCTACAACATCGGATGGATGAAGTTTTATCGGGGGTGCGAAGTTCGATCGCCATCAAAATTTTCGGTGCTGACTTAGCAGAGTTACGAAAAGTCGGACAACAAATAGAACAACAGATGAAAACAGTCGATGGTGTCGTCGATTTACAACTCGAACCTCAATTTCCAGTACCGCAGATTCAAATTAAATTCGACCGCGATGCCGCTAGTCGTTACGGATATACAGTAGGCGATTTATCCGAGACGATCGAAACTGCACTTAATGGTAGGGTTGTTTCTAAAGTACTAGAAAATCAACAATCCTTCGATTTACTTGTCTGGTTGAAACCCGAAGCACGGCAGAATCTAGATACCATCCGTAATCTCTTAATCGATACTCCCGACAAGCAAAAGATTCCATTGGGTAGCATTGCCAAAATTGAAGAAGGAACGGGGCCGAATACCATCAATCGGGAAAATGTTTCGCGCTTAATCGTCGTTTCAGCCAATGCTAAGGGTCGCGATATTCGCTCGATCGTTACTGAGATCGAAGCTAAAGTTAAAAGCAATGTTCAATTACCGACTGGCTATTTTATTCAATATGCAGGTCAATTTGAAGCTGAAGAACGCGCCACTCAAAACATTTTAGTTTTTAGCGCGATCGCATTTGTTGCTATTACAGTCCTGATGTATCTGTCCGTTAAGTCGATCGCTTCGACACTAATGATTATGATTAACTTACCAATTGCTTTGGTAGGTGGAGTAATTGCCGTGGCTCTGACGGGTGGCGTAATTTCGGTGGCATCTTTAGTAGGATTTGTATCCTTGTTTGGAGTTGCTACACGGAATGGATTACTACTAGTAGATAACTACAATACTAAATATGCCGAAGGAATGCCCATGAAGGACATTATTATCAAAGGTTCGATGGAGCGACTCAATGCGATCTTGATGACAGCTTTAACTTCGGGATTGGGTTTAGCACCGATGGTATTCCAAGGTGGATCGGGACAGGAATTATTACAGCCGTTATCGATCGTTGTCTTTGGTGGATTGTTTACTTCTACAGCGATTACATTATTGGTATTACCCGCTTTATATTCCAAGTTCGGCAAACATTTATTCCCGAAAAAAGAGGAGGAGCCGAAAGCAGAGCAATTTTTCATGCACATGTAATCAGACTAAAAATTAATAATAAGGAGTGAAAAATGATGAAATCGATCGAGACTAGTTTAATTACGTTAAGTACTGTTGGCTTGTTGTTCTTAGGTGCTTGTAGTAGTGGAGATAAAGCTGCTAAAACTGAAACTACCACTGCAAGTTCAACTCCAGCAACGGCAACTAAAACTGAACCGCAGGTGATAAAAGAGGGTGAAAAGCATGATGAAAGCTCTAACCATAAGCATTCAGGGGATAAAGATGGTCATAGTGGACAAGTCGTACAATCGGGTAAATATCATATCGAATTAAAGCCAGATCTCGACAAAGATTCCATTCATTTAGATACAAAGTTACATGGCGAACAGGATAAAGAGATTACTGATGCCAAACTGATCGCTCAAGTCCAGCTACCAGATGGTAGTAACAAAACTCTGCCAATTCTGTATAACACCGAAGAAAAGCAGTACACAGCCAAGCTACCTGCAAGTACGACGAAGGGAGATTATAAAGTTGTCCTTCAAGTCAATGTCAAAGGGGAGAAATTTAATAGTCGCTTTAGTTTTAAACAATAATAGTATGAGCGAATGAATCATTTAGATTCGATTCTCCAGGGGAGAGGCTACGCCAACGAGATTGTCAGCTTGGTAAGTAATGTAATAAGTCTAACATGGTACGCATTCTCTTAATCGAAGACGAACTAGATTTAGGAGCCGAGATCGAACGATTGCTGCAACGTGAGGGCTATGAGATCGATAGAGCGACAAATGGCGATCTCGGTTGGGAATTTTTATCTTCACCAGATATTATCTATGATGTTGCCATTATTGACTGGATGTTACCTGGCATCTCTGGCATTGAATTATGTCGTCGCTTGCGCCAACAGCAGCAATTACCTGTTTTGATGTTAACTGCTCGAAACGATATTCACGATCGCGTGACGGGCTTAGACGCTGGAGCTGATGACTATTTAGCCAAACCATTTAGCACGATCGAATTACTCGCCCGGATTCGCGCCCTCAGCCGCCGCCCAGCTCAATTTCGATCGGTAGAAATTAAGCTGGGAAATTTTAGCCTCGAAGTAGAAACCCAAGTTTTGAGAGCTAGTGAATCTGGTAAAATTTCAGCAGTAACTCTCACTCGGAAAGAATATCAAATTCTTGAATATTTGATGACTCATCCCAGTCAAATTATTCCAGCAGATCGATTACGCGATCGAGCATGGGATTTAGAAACAGATCGAGCTAGTAATGTTTTACCCGCTCAAATTAGATTATTGAGAAAAAAGTTGTCGCACTTACCGATTAGCTTAGAGGTTGAAAATATTCATGGTATTGGTTATCGATTAAATCCACCGACTTCTATTTGAGTATAAGATTGTGCAAACTGGTAGAAATGTCGATCGATTATTCAAACGCAAACGCTGGCTGCTAACTTTAACCTATGCTAGCGTGATGGGCTGTACTTTAGGATTAGTCGGCTATGCGTTCGATCGAATCGTTACCAATCTCAGTTATCGATCGGTAGAAAAAGAGATAGCATCACTCGCTAGTAATATCCACGATAACGTCGAATATAAATTAGCCACACCTGGAAAAATACCAGCAGATCTATATGCTAAAATCCCCGAACTTTGTCCGATTTATTTAGACTGTCAGACTCAACGGGAACAAAAGCATCATCATATATTAGTTAATACCGATCGACATTATGCTAGCTTTATCGATACTTGGGGTAAAACTAGAGCGACGTTAGGTATCTATCCCAATGTCCCAAAACCATCATTAAGTTCTTTAGAAAATTCGCGCTGGGATCATTTTCACGATCGATCGGGGAAAGGTTATCAGCAACTTACTTTAGAAATTCATACCCCCGATAACAAAGTTTGGGGTTATTTACAAGTAGGACGAGATTTGACAGATATCCATGAATATCTGAACAATATCCATTTGTTTCTAACAATTGGCATTATCGCAAGCGAGTTTATTGTCGTTATCGTTAGTTGGTATCTAGCTGGATTAGCAATGCGTCCACTCTCTCAATCTTACCAGCAAATGCAAAAATTTACTGCTGATGCTGCCCACGAGTTACGTACTCCCTTAGCTACATTACAAGTAATTATTGAAAATGGTCGGGCGGAATATGAACATCTGGCTCCATTAACTAATTGGCTCGATCGGATCGAGCGACAAAATATTCGGATTGCTAGCTTAGTCAACGATTTATTATTTCTATCTAGCCTCGATTGCCCAGATAACAAGCCTAGTTTAGAACCATGTTGCTTGACCGAAATCGTGCTAGATTTAGTCGAAGAATTTGCCATTCCTGCAACGGCTAAATCGATCGATATCTGTAGCGATCTCGATCCCGATGGGCAAATTTGGATCGATGGTAATTCCGAACAACTCTACCGGATGGGTGCAAATCTAATCGACAATGCGATTAAATACACCCCCACAGGTGGAAAAGTAGCGATCTCGCTGACTCAGAATCTTAACGATATCTCATTTCAAGTTAAAGATAACGGAATCGGTATTTCTGATACCGATCGAAAACTAATATTCGATCGCTTTCATCGCATTGAATCTAAATCCTCACCACCTCAGCATAGTACGGGATTGGGACTCGCGATCGTTAAATCGATCGTCGATATTCATGGCGGACAATTAACAGTTTGGAGTCAGTTAGGTAAAGGGAGTATTTTTACAGTGAAATTTATTAGCAGTTTGAAGATTAATTAATGCAATTAAAATCGCCAAAACAGATGCCAACTCTGTAAACAAGTTGTCACTAAGCTTTGAGTACCAACATTCGATCGCGAGTCGCCATGACAACAACTTAACTCGATCGATATTAAATGTGAGTATTCTTATCACCTCAAGCTTTGAGGTGATTTTTCATAGCGATCGCCATAGCAAACGCTCATCAAAATTCGGGTCTGAAATAATTAGATACTAAATTTTTGGTAGCTAAATTAGATTAATATTAAATCTAAAATTTCATTAGAGTTGGCATAGTTAATTAATCGATTAAAATTATCACAAGATCTAAGTTTTTGAATCAGGAGATGCTTTTGTTCCAGCCGCTGTGTCAAAGAATTATCCCAAACCCCAACAACTAAGCGATTAGCGTAGATAACCACTCAGTTTAAAATCCGTTCGTGAAATTAAGATGAATTCATCTCAATTTCATCTAGCACTGTCAAACTAGGAACTATCGGCGTTTAGTTGAGCAACTATGGCTATAAATACCAACTCATACACAACTTCATCCTCAAATCTCACTCCAGCCGTTCGCGCAGTGGGGCGAATAAGCTGGCTATTACTACCCATCTGGATCTCGCTAGTATCCCCATCAGCACTCGCTCATGGTGGGCATGGCAATGAATTTGGCTCTCAAGAGGGAACGAAAAGTACTAAGGTGCAGATCGATGGAGCAACGGCTCAACAGATTGGGGTACAAACAGTCGCTGCCAAAACGCAAAGCTTGAATGTCGAAATTTCTGCTACTGGGCAAATCGAATTATTACCTAGCAAAAAAGTAGAAGTCACCGCACCGATTAAGGGCAAACTCGTACAACTACTAGTACAGCCTGGAGCTAGAGTCAAAGCAGGGCAAATCCTCGCGACGCTTTCTAGCCCCGAACTCAACGACTTGCGAACGAGTTCCCTCGAAAAACGATCGACAGCCCTCGCCCTACTTCAACAGGCTCAAACCGATCGCAACCTCGCTCAACAGAGCTACCAGAAAATCGTCGAAATCGCCACCGCTGAAACCAATCAGGCGCGGAGTCAATTAACTGCGGCGCAATCTCGACTGGTGCGAGAGCAACAACTAGTAAAAAGTGGTTCGATTGTGCGAGCGGCGAAAAATAGCTATCAGCGTCAACAACAAATCGCCACCGCCGAAATCAGCTCCGCTCGAACCGAACTAGAGTTAGCCCAGGAACGCTACCAAAAGGATGTAGAACTAGTCAAGAGTGGCGCACTGGCACGCCGTCAGATGTTGGAATCTCAGGCTAAACTAGCCGAAGCGCGAACTGCATTAGTCAAAGCGCAAAGTCAGCCAGGAGTAGCCCAAGCCGAAACGGATTTGCGAAAAGCTGAGACAGATCTGCCCCTGCGAGAATTGCGGGATGCCGAAAAGCAGGTAGCCGAAGCCACAGGGCAATTGGCTAGAGCGATGAACCAAAAATCGGTAGTCGAAGCCCAAGCTCAATTCCAAAGAGCGAATTCAGCCGTAACCGCCGCCCAAACTCAGCTCAGACTCAGCGATGCTAGTTATCAAGGGCGGCTGGCACAACTGGGAAATCGGGCTAATGCTGAGGGGATTGTCACCGTTACCGCCCCGATCGATGGCACAATTGCAGACAGAGAAATTACGATCGGGCAGTCTGTCGCCGATGCTGGTGCTAAGTTAATGACGATTACCGACGATCGTCAGGTGTTGGCAACAGCGAATATCTACGAGCGGGATCTAGGACGATTGAAAATCGGGCAGCAGGTTAGTGTGAAAGTGCCTGGAATGACGGATAAAGTATTTTCAGGTCAAATCTCTCGAATTGGAACGGCAGTGGACTCCCAGAGCCGTGTAGTCCCCGTTCAAGCAACCTTAGATAATAGCCAGGGGCTACTCAAAGCCGGAACCTTTGCCGAAATCAAACTAGCGACGGATAAAGTCACTACCCCAGTGGTGGTAATTCCCGCTAGTGCAGTGGTAGAAGCTAATTTAGAGAAATTAGTCTACGTCAAAAGTGGCGATGGCTATCAGCCCACAACTGTCACCCTCGGACAAACCGTTGGCGATCTAGTTGAAGTCAAAACAGGACTATTTGCTGGGGACTTAGTGGTAAGTCAACGTGCCCCCCAACTCTATGCTCAATCTCTGAAAAAGCAGCCCGCTAGCGAACATAGTGCAGCAGTCAAGCCCGATGCTACCAGTCAAAGTCAACTGCCGCCTTACCTAATTTGGGGCTTGGTACCTGCCGTTGGTATTGTTGGCGGCGGTGCTTTTTTACTGGGGCGCAAAAGCAATCGAGTCACGACGAGCCTAGTCGATCTAATGGAGCCAGAGGAGGAAGTTTCAGACACATTAGCACTGGAAGTAGCTACCGATCGCAACCATTACATTACCGATCGTGAAAATGCGGCAATCGGTATGACTAAGAGCGACGATCGCTAATTTCTGTATACTGGCGCGACGATCGTCAGTTGCTATTTTGCGCGGTTTTACCACAATTACCTCAAACCTAACGGCAGCTAAAAAGTAATTCAGCAAAAGCGGGGCTGTTATGAATCGAATATTTTCGGTAAATCTGCTCTGGGGCTTAGTCCCATTCTTGGGCGTTATTATCGGTGGTGCCTTGTGGCTTAATCGTAGACGCGATCGCCTTGCAGCCGCTTCAATCGAGCCGGAGGAACGAGTGCCAGCTATTTCCGCCGATGAATTATCAATGTCAGAGTCAGATCCCGATCGATATCAGCCGATCGCTATCGATGAGACAGAAGATGATGATGCCGAACCTCCCTATATCGGCTGGTTTTATTAAAATCGTTGACTATTAATTATTATTATGCTCAGTTCGCTAATTAAATGGTCGATCGCCCAGCGGTGGCTGGTGGTATTGAGTGCGATCGTCATTACAATTGCAATTTTTCGGACTATTATTCAAATGCCATTGGATGTATTTCCCACATTTGCGCCGCCGCAAGTGGAAATTCAAACCGAAGCCCCAGGACTCGCACCGGAAGAGGTGGAATCTCTGGTGACATTACCGATCGAAAGTGCCATCAATGGCGCACCAGGAATTAGTGCAGTGAGATCGGCTAGTGCTGCGGGTATTTCGGCGGTAC
This sequence comes from Chamaesiphon sp., assembly GCF_041737865.1. Lineage (NCBI taxonomy): Bacteria > Bacillati > Cyanobacteriota > Cyanophyceae > Gomontiellales > Chamaesiphonaceae > Chamaesiphon > Chamaesiphon sp. Next base: position 8,676 of record NZ_JBGSQZ010000151.1, on the reverse strand, counting down.
GGGTGGTATTTAATTGGGGCACAGATATTTACCAGGCGCGGCAACTCATCACCGAGCGATTGCAATCGGCGACGAGCAAGCTACCGCAAGGAGTAGATCCACCGCAAATTGCGCCGATTAGTTCGCCGATTGGGACAATTTTAACTTATGCTTTTACAGCTTCCAAGACTAGCTTGATGGAGGTGCGGCGGCTCGTCGATTGGCAAGTTACCAACCGATTATTGGCAGTGCCAGGAGTGACTCAGGTAATTATCTATGGTGGTGATGTCCGGCAGTACCAGGTATTAGTCGATCCAGCGAAACTAATTGCTTTTAATGTCTCTTTGGAAAATGTCTCAGCCGCAGTCGCCGCATCGAATGTGAGTGCGCCTGGAGGATATTCCATTACACCCGATCGAGAGCAATTGATTCGGGGAATTGGTAGGATTGAAGATATTGAAGATCTGCGGCAGTCGGTAATTGTGGCGCGAAATGGGACACCAGTAAAGATTACCGATGTGGCGGATGTCAAAATCGGTGCTGGTATCAAACGCGGTGATGCGAGTGTGAATGGACAAAAAGCGGTAGTGATTATCGTTAATAAACAGCCCCAAGCGGATACGCCAACAGTAACTAAAGCCGTAGAAGCAGCAATCAAGGAGCTGCAAGCAGGTTTGCCCGCAGATGTGAAAATTATCCCCACTTTTCGCCAGGGGACTTATATTGACTCCTCGATCGAGAATATCCGCGAAGCCTTGGTGGAAGGGAGTATTATTGTCGCCCTGATTTTGATTCCGTTTTTGATGAATTGGCGCAATTTGGCAGTCTGTTTGACGGCGTTACCTTTATCGTTATTAATTGGTATCCTTGCCTTAAATTGGATGGGGCAAGGGCTGAATACTATGACTCTGGGCGGTTTGGCAGTGGCGATCGGATCGGCTGTCGATGATGCGATCGTCGATGCCGAAAATGTGTATCGGTGTCTCAGAGAGAATAAATATTCACCTCACCCTCGCCCAGTATTAGAAGTAGTCTTCGATGGTTGTCAGGAAGTGCGCGATTCGGTCTTTGGAGCTACCGTAATTACGGTAGTGGTGTTCGCGCCTATTTTCGCCCTAACAGGCGTAGAAGGGAGTATTTTCGTGCCGATGGGACTAGGTTATTTATCCGCTGTATTGGCTTCGAGTGTTGTTGCTTTGACTGTTACACCCGCATTGTGTGCGATTCTGTTACCTTATGGCTCTTTACCAGAGCGGGAACCGTGGGTGGCGAGATTTTTCAAAGGTATTTATCACTGGTGCTTGGTATTTGCCCTACGTCAATCGGCGTTGATTATTGGTTTCGCGCTGGCGAGCTTAGTAATGGCAATGATATTGGTACCGAGTTTTGGGCGGATCTTCCTCCCCGAATTTCAGGAGCAATCCCTCGTAAACACATTACTTTTATATCCTGGCTCATCCCTGGAAGCGACAAATAGCGCGGCATCAGTCGTCGAAACTAAATTAAAAGGCAACCCGAATATTCAATCCGTGCAGATGCGATCGGGACGAGCAGAGGGTGATGCAGATGCGGCGGGGGTGAATCTTACCCACTTGGATGTGGAACTAACTGACAAAGGGATGGAAGATCGCAAAGGGACAATTGCGATGTTACGACAGGCTTTTGATGGCATCCCTGGAGCCGCGCCGAATGTAGGTGGGTTTATTTCTCACCGGATGGATGAGGTACTATCGGGGGTGCGAAGTGCGATCGCGGTGAAGATTTTTGGCCCCGATCTCGCCCAGTTACGGGATTTAGGACAGCAGGTAAACGCCGTGATGCAATCGGTGCCAGGGATTGTCGATCTGCAATTAGAACCTCAAATTCCGGTAGAGCAGGTACAGATCAAATTCGATCGAGCCGCCGCCGCTCGGTATGGTTTGACGATGAAACATCTGTCTGAAGTCGTCGAGACAGCCCTCAATGGGCGAGTTGTTTCTCAAGTTTTAGAGCAACAGCAAACCTTCGATCTGGTTGTCTGGATGGTGCCAGAAGCAAGACAGAGCCTAGATAATATCCGTAACCTCTCGATCGATACTCCCACGGGTAGCAAAATTCCCTTGGGGCAGGTGGCGACGATTGGCAAAGGCAAAGGGCCGAATACCATCAATCGCGAAAATGTCTCACGGCTGATTACGATTGCGGCAAATGCCCAAGGGCGGGATTTGCGATCGGTTGTCAATGATATTCAAACCCAGGTGAAGCAAAAGGTTCAGGTTCCGGCTGGTTACTATATTCAGTATGCCGGACAGTTTGAAGCCGCAGAACGCGCCAGTCAAAATATCCTCCTCTTCAGCGCGATTTCGGCGGTGGCAATTACCGTTATTACCTATTTTTCTGTCGGCTCGATTCCATCCACCATCATGATTATCATCAATCTACCTCTAGCCTTAGTGGGCGGAGTGGTGGCTGTTGCTTTAACCGATAGTACGATTTCGATCGCTTCTCTAGTTGGCTTTGTGACGCTATTTGGAGTTGCTACACGGAATGGATTACTACTAGTCGATAACTACAATACTAAATTTGCCGAAGGGATGCCCGTCCAAGAAATTTTAATTCAAGGCTCGATGGAGCGACTCAATGCGATTTTGATGACTGCTTTTACATCGGCGTTAGGACTAGCACCGTTAGTATTTCAGGGCGGATCGGGTAAGGAAATCTTGCAACCACTCTCGATCGTGGTTTTGGGGGGACTGTTTACATCTACAGCCTTGACTTTACTCATTCTTCCAGCTTTATATGCACGATTTGGTAAGTATTTATTTCCCACGCAGCGATCGATGAATACTCGTTGACGTAGCCCCTCCCCCAGGAGAATAGATCCAGATCGTTACACACCCTTGTCTAACACGATTTGAGATAACAGTGACAATCTGGTTTTTCTAATAGAGATGCAATCAAAGCATTCGCCGCTACTGCTGCCAGGAGTCCGCCGCCCATTGTGCCTTGAATAGTGATATAAGGTACGCCAACAGCCATCAGTCGCCGTTTGGCAGCAGGAGCATGACTAAATCCGATCGGCATTCCAATTACTAGAGCTGGTTTAATCTGTCCCCGATCGATCGTGTTGCACACAGCCATCAATACCGAAGGCGCATAGCCAATAATTAGGATCGAACGATCTGGAACTCGATCGAGGCGATGTAGCCACTCTTTATCCTGCCAAAATGCTTGCTCCGCTTCAGCTATACCCGTAATGTGAGGGTCGTCGATTAAAGTTTCAACCTCACAGGCTAAATGAGCTAATCGAGTGCGATCGAGTGTAGCAGTCACAGCGGGTATATCGCCCACAATCTGACACCCACTGCTCAGAGCATCCCGCGCTGCGGCGATCGCATCCCCACTCAGTCGGACAAAATTAACCAAGCTCACATCTCCACAAGCTAGCACCAGTTGAGAGAGCAAGTCAATTTCAATCTCCGATCGACTAGAAAGGTCTGGCAAAAGGTGTTGTAGGGATTCCTTGAAGGCTTCGGGGTGAAAACCCTTCGCTCCATCTAGGTGATGCCAAAGTCCTTCGAGTTCCCCCAGTCGATCTTGACTTTCCACTTCCAAGAGTTTCAACTGCGCGATTGCTTCTGCTTGGACGATCTGACAATCCCCATCCCGCCCTAAGATCCCCTCTAATGCCGATGCTGTATGCCGTAGCCGCGCCAATTGTTGAATCACAGACTGGTATTGCTGCTGCAACTGAGCCATCAGGCTGGGACTGAGATCGATACCCGAATCGCTGGTGAGTAGCTGTTGGATATGGGACAACTGAAACCCTTGCCGTTTGAGGGCAACAATCCGCTGTAGCTGTTGAATATTTTGCTGGGTATAAAGTCGGTAATTGCCATCCGATCGCTGGGCTGGTGGCAATAAGCCCAAGGTGTGATAGTGGCGCACCATTCGCGGCGTGATATCCCCGCCCACTGCATCTGTCAGTTCTTTGATTGTTAAATATCGAGCGTCCATATTTTACAAATCTGGATTTACACCTTGACATTAACATCAATGTCAAGGTGTAGGCTATGAAGGCAATCTATTTTTGTGGTTATGTCTTCCCCTGCTGTGTCTAGATCCAGTTGGCAAACACTCTTGAAAGAACATCCCGATGCGATCGCGGCGGGAGTTTGTGCCCTGCTGGTGTTACTCGGTTGGTTTAGTCTCGATCGTGGGTGGCTGGGAGTGAGTTTGCTCATCCTTCCGGCTGCTTATGTCATTGGTGGATATGAAAGCACCCGTGAAGGATTGACTACTCTGTGGCGGGAGAAAGAACTCGATGTAGATCTATTAATGATTGTGGCAGCATTGGGAGCAGCTATCTTGGGGCTATGGCGCAAAGAGTATTATTTCATCGTTGACGGGGCGATGTTAATTCTGATTTTTGCCATCAGTGGAGTGCTGGAGGGCTATGCAATGAGTCGTACCGAGCGGAGTATCCAGGGGTTGATGAGTCTGACTTCCGATACCGCCCGCAAGCTTGTCGATGGGCAAGAGCAAATGGTAGCTGTGGCTGAGTTGCAGATTGGCGATCGCGTTCTCGTTAAGCCAGGAGAGTTGGTACCGACGGATGGGATTGTCACGGAGGGGTTTAGCGCACTTAACCAAGCTCCGATTACGGGCGAATCGATGCCCGTTGAGAAAACAGTGGGAGATGAGGTGTTTGCAGGGACGATTAATGGTACTGGCGCGTTGAAACTCCAGATTCACCAACCGCCGGAGAGTAGTCTGATTCAGCGGGTAATTCGCTTAGTAGAGCAGGCACAGACTGAAATCCCCCCGTCTCAACAGTTCATCGAACGGTTCGAGCGCGGCTATGCCAAAGCGATCGTGCTTATCGGCATTTTACTGGGTACTCTACCACCATTTCTACTTGGTTGGACTTGGGAAGATACGGTTTATCGCGCCCTGGTTTTTCTGGTGGTAGCTTCGCCCTGTGCATTAATGGCAGCAACAATGCCAGCCCTGTTGTCGGGCATCGCTAATGGGGCACGACATGGGATTTTATTCAAGAATGCCGCGCAGTTAGAAGCGATCGGGCAAGTTAAAGCGATCGCTTTTGACAAAACTGGTACCCTGACAATGGGCAAACCTCAAGTCGTCCGAGTCATGGCGGTGGAAAACACAGATAAATTACTCCAAGTAGCTGCTGCTTTAGAAAGTCTGTCCGAGCACCCGATCGGGGATGCGATCGTCCATGCGGCTCAAAAACAAGGCTCGGAATGGACTGAAGCCATTAATGTTCGCTCTGAGCCTGGACGGGGCATTATTGGCAAGGTTGTGGGGAAAATAGCTGTAGTCGGTAAAGCAACTTTTGTCCAAGCTCAAGTAGACCTGATTCCAGACGAATTGACCGAACAGAGCCAGCAGTGGGAGCAAGAGGGTAAAACCGTTGTCTGGGTTGCCTATGCCGAGCGCATTCTGGGAATTATCGCAGTTGCCGATACCGTCAGACCCGCAGCAGCTCGATCGATCGCCCATTTGAAACGGTTGGGGATCGAGCAGATTGTGATGTTGACGGGCGATAACCAGCGCACAGCCGACTCTATTGGCTGGGAAATTGGGATCGATAAAGTATATGCCCAACTGCTACCTGAAGATAAACTTGAGGTAATTCGCCAGCTCCAGCAACAGTACCCTTCAGTGGCGATGGTTGGTGATGGGATTAATGATGCTCCCGCTCTAGCTCAAGCATCTGTCGGAATTGCGATGGGAACGGCGGGAAGTGACGTAGCACTAGAAACAGCAGATGTAGTGTTAATGGCCGATCGGTTGGAAAAACTAGAGTATGCCATTCGGCTCGGTCGTCGCTCTGGGCGGATTGTCAAGCAAAACATCATTTTTGCTCTCAGCTTTATTGTCATCCTGCTAATCGCCAATTTTACTGGCAATATGACCCTACCCTTGGGCGTTCTCGGTCATGAGGGATCTACCGTACTGGTGATTTTAAGTGGGTTAAGATTATTGAAAGATTGACTAAATTACCGACAGGTTTTGCTTTACTTGAAAAAAGTGCGATCTCGATCGAGAGGTCATGTCAATGCCAATCGATCGCACTTGACTAGTTCTTGACTTTTAGGATTTATGATAGACCCGATCGGGTGAGACGAGATCGGGTGAGAAATTAAAGCAGACTTTTAAAATATATCTATAAAATCTCAATTTAACTGATAAGTGCTATATGCGAATTTTACTCGTAGAAGATGACGATCGAATTGCCGATCCGTTAGCTGAAGATTTACGCCATCAAAGCCATGCAGTCGATATTGCTTATGATGGTTTAGCTGGTTGGGAATTTGCTCAAGCAGCCAGTTATGATGTAATTTTACTCGATTGGATGCTCCCTAAACTCGATGGTATCCAACTCTGTCAGCGACTGCGCCAAAGTGGTTGTCAAGCTTATATTTTATTATTAACTGCTAAAGATGCAACTGGCGATAAAGTTTTAGGATTAGATGCTGGAGCGGATGATTATTTAGTCAAACCGTTTGAAGTTGACGAACTAACAGCGAGATTAAGGGCTTTATCTCGTCGTCAGCCGATCTATCAATCGGTAGTATTAAATCATGGCGAGATCGAACTAAATCCCAGCACTCATAGTAGTAATTATGCAGGGACAGCATTAGAATTAACTGCAAAAGAGTATATGCTGCTGGAATATTTTCTCCAGCATCCCACACAAGTTGTTTCTCGGACATCATTGCTCGATAAGCTCTGGGAATTCGATCGCATCTCTGGAGAGCAAACAATCAAAACTCACCTGACTAATCTCCGGCGTAAGCTCAAACAAGCGGGTTGTCAACAAGACCCAATTGAGACAGTTTATGGGGTCGGCTATCGGCTTAGGGATGTTTCGCAATCGAGATAAATTATGTAATTTAGCTTTTAACTAACATTTATATGTTCGATCGCTTACGTTGGCAATTACTACTTTCATATCTGGCTGTATTTACCGCAATCTTGGGAGTATTTGCGATCGCAGTCAGGCTGGTGTTTGGCTATAGTTTCCGTCAGAGCTTGAGTCAAGAATTAGTAATTTTAGCTGAAGTTGCTGCTACTCATGCTGAAATTCAGAACAATCGCCTGATTGTTGGTGATGATTTTACAGATCGCAGTTTAGCTCTACCAGACCGAAAATTTGAGTGGTTCGATCGCCAAAAACGATTAGTAGATAAAGTTGGCAATCTGAATTTAAACTTGCCACTGAATATTGATATTCCAGTTCAATTTAATAAATATCCAGGTCAAAATCCAGATGAAACAATATCGGCAGTCGTACCGATTATCGAGCGCGATAATCGACAGCAAATTGGTTATGTGCGGATTACCCAATCTTTAGAATCACTCGATCGAACCTTCCATCAACTAGATATCGGCTTAATTAGTGGGATGATAATTTCGCTAGCAATTAGTAGTGGCGCGGGAATTTGGCTGACGCGCAGGGCGATGAAGCCCGCTATTAGCAGCTATCAACAATTACAACAATTCACCGCTGATGCCGCCCACGAGCTACGCAGCCCCTTAATGGCAGTCAAAACCAATGCTAGTACCGCTCTTAAATATCCCAATGGCATCCGCTCTGGAGATCTAAAAAAGTTTACAGCGATCGCTAGTGCAACGGAACAAATTATTAACCTGACTGAAGATTTATTAATATTAGCTAGAGCCGAAAAAGATTGTCGTTCCGACAAGCTGCACCAAAGCGACCGCGCGATAGAACAGCTCGATCTGACTCTACTTCTACAACAAATAGCAGCAACATATCGATCTCAACTCGACGCGAAATCTCTAGAATTCGATCTCACTATTCAATCGAATTTGTCAGTTCGGGGATATATTAGCAGTCTCGATCGTCAAGCAATGCCTTTAATCGGTCGAGTGTTTATCAATCTCATTGAAAATGCCATTCACTATACGCCATCGGGCGGCAAAATTAGTATTTTAGCTCATCAGATCGAGCGACAGGTTGAGATTAGGATTAGCGATACTGGGGTGGGAATTGCTGCTAATGAGCTAGAGCGAATCTTCGATAGATTTTGGCGAGGAGATCGATCGCGTACCCGTTGGGCAGGTGGTTCGGGCTTAGGATTGGCAATTGCTAAATCGATCGTCGAGCAGCATCAGGGTTCGATCGATGTTCAAAGTAAATTAGGTGAGGGTAGTCAGTTTATCGTCAGATTGCCTGCTATTTTCTCTTCTAGTTAAGTAAGACTTGAATTAAAACATTAGTGATTTTTTTCTACAGGCAATTTAGCCGCCGTCCAAGCATTCCAAGAACCAGGAACATTGACTACTTTCTCAAAGCCATGTTTTTGGAGTAAACTGGCAGCAATTGAAGCGCGATAACCACTGCCACAGTAAGTTGCAATAGTTTGATTTTTGTCTAACTCATCTAGATGTTCTTCTAAATGCGGGACGTAGATGTGTTTAGCACCAGGCACGTTACCGTTTTTAAACTCATCATCCCCTCTTACATCCAGCACTGTTACATCAGGATTATCTTTCTGCTTGTTTAACTCCTGCACAGTCCATTGTGACTTCCGGCATAACTTGGCGCAGTTGTAAACCATAAATTGGCTTCAATCTAACGAAAACACGTCGTTTCAGGCAATGGGACAGATAAGGTTTTCCATCATAACTTGGCGTTGAGTTCCTAATTTCAATCATAATAAG
>NZ_JBGSQZ010000148.1:0-54078 GCF_041737865.1 Chamaesiphon sp. | reverse complement strand
TGGGCTGCTGCCGCAGGAGCACCACAATCGATACCTATGGATTTGATTTAGGCTTGCTATAGTTAACAGTCAATCGTCGATCGGTCGATCGAAGTGTACCGCTCGAACGATCGGCAACACTACTAAAAATTAATGCCTCATCACATTGTGGTGGGGCATTAATTTTGGTTCGATAATTCAAGTTGCGCCGCCTAAAGCGTTAGCATATAATTGCTCGTGTAGCTTGACGATCGATTCCAGATCGTAGTCAAATAGCCGCTTCTAACCTAATTTACTCATCTGAGCTGCGGCGGTGGGTGACTTGAGGATCCTCGCCATTGCTGCGGCTATTCCATCCACATCACCAACATCGACCAATAAGCCATCTGGGGATTCACGTACATATTTACCGAGCCTTTCAGGGAATTTACGCATGTGTTGACCTCATCTGTTAGAGGTAGTGAGTTTGACCCCAGATCCCCAAAAAAAGCCGATCGATCGCCCGTGTGCCAAGCACAATCGTCGCGTACGGTTAACCCTAGACTGTTAGTACCGAGATTAGGCGATAATAAAAAGAATCGATGTATAAAGGCGTAGCTATGATACCTACCGTAATTGAACAATCTGGCAGAGGCGAACGCGCCTTTGATATTTATTCTCGACTACTGCGCGATCGCATTGTCTTTTTAGGCGGTCAAGTAACTTCAGATATGGCAAATCTGATTGTGGCGCAACTGCTATTTTTGGAAGCAGAAGATCCCGAAAAAGATATCTATGTGTATATCAATTCCCCTGGCGGTTCGGTTTCGGCGGGAATGGGCATCTTTGATACGATGAACCAAATTCGCCCCGATGTCTCTACTGTCTGTATGGGATTTGCCGCGAGTATGGGCGCATTCTTGCTCAGTGCTGGTACCCCAGGCAAACGCATGAGTCTTCCCAGTTCGCGGATTATGATTCACCAGCCTCTAGGTGGCGCACAAGGACAAGCGACAGATATCGCCATCCAAGCCAAGGAGATTCTCTATATCAAGGGGACACTAAACGATCTCCTCGCCAAACATACGGGTCAACCATTGGAGAAAATCCAAGAAGATACCGATCGCGATTTCTATATGTCTGCGGATGAAGCCAAGAACTATGGTTTAATCGATACCGTGATCGATCGCCGCGTCAGTGCTACCAATCCTCCTCTAGCTTTGGTTCAGTAATGACTGCTACTGTGCCTGTGTCAAATTAGACATCTGGAGTAGTAAGTGAATGGTGGATGGTGGATGGTGAATGGCTTGCACTGTTGGCGTTAGCCTGCCGTAGGCAATGCGTAGCCTGCCGGAGGCATAGTGTGTATCATGTACCGCAATTGTCTATTTCTTGAGTGGGAAGTGAGTCTCTCAGAGTTTGAGGATTGAATTCGATCCCTCAGTTTTAGACATTCAATAAAATTAATGGTAGGAACAATTCACAAATTGCTCCTACCATTAATTTTGCATCCATTCCACCCATCATCCACCCATCCACCATCCACCATCCACCATCCACCCATCCACCCATCCACTAAACCATGACCCCCGAAAGCCCGAATACCCGCGCACATCTGCTCACCGAACAGGTAAATGTCAATAGTGCCAACCTCGATCGACTCAGTACCCTAGAGCTGGTAGAGTTATTTAATCGGGAAGATGTGAATACTTTAGACGCGATCGCCAGTGCCAAACAGGAATTAGCCCAAGCGATCGATATTATTGCTGATTCCTTGCGTCAAGGCGGACGATTATTTTATATCGGTGCGGGTACTAGCGGGAGATTGGGCGTACTCGATGCGGCTGAGTGCCCGCCGACTTTTTGTACAGAGCCGGAGCTAGTGCAAGGGATTCTAGCTGGGGGTATTGGGGCACTAATCAAGAGTTCCGAAGGCTTGGAAGATATTGCTAGCGATGGTGCTCAAGCGATGGTGGAGCATCAGATCGGACAGCATGATGTGGTAGTGGGCATTACCGCAGGTGGTACGACTCCCTATGTCCACGGTGCGATCGAGTCTGCCAAACAACGCGGTGCTCAGACCATCTTTATCGCCTGTGTGCCTGCAAATCAGGTCGCCAGTATCGCCGATATCGACATTAGATTACCTGTAGGGCCAGAAATTTTGTCGGGTTCTACGCGGCTAAAATCGGGCACTGTGACAAAGATGGCTCTGAATATCCTCTCGACTGGGACGATGGTAAAATTGGGCAAAGTCTACGGGAATCGGATGGTCGATGTAGCTGTGACTAATACCAAGTTACTCGATCGAGCTTTGCAGATAATTCAAGACTTGACGCAATTAGATCGGGATGCTGCAAGTGAGTTATTGTCAGCGAGTAATAAATCTGTCAAAGTGGCACTACTAATGCACTGGAATCAGATCGATCGATCCACAGCCGAGGCAATTCTCGCCCAGAATCACGGACAATTACGATCTGCTGTCGATAGTTTATAGTCCCTTCCTATAGTGAATGGTGAATGGTGAATGGTGAATGGTGGATCGTCTGTTTTTTAGGTGGTACGGGAGTAATTGTCGTATTTCTCGAACGGTTGATGAATCCAGGGATTTTCGGGGAGATAGCTAACGTAATAGTCTGGTACACAAATCGAGCAATCTTTGTACCAGATGACAGCCGTTTTTAGCTCCTCAATCTCTGGATATCGATCCTTCAACCAGCCTACTGTCTGTTGGAGTGTGACGCCAGAATCTACCAAGTCATCAACTAATAATACCCGACTACCCAACCTATCGCTGGTCATGGTAATCTGACTGGCGATCGATAGTTTACCGCGCTCTTGCTCGGAGTCGCCACCGTAGGAACTAGCCGCTAAAATTGCTAATGGTTGGTGAAAAATTCGGGAGAGAATATCGCCTACTCGCAAGCCACCTCTAGCCAGACAGACAATCCGATCGAATTCCCATCCCGACTCAAAAATCTTGGCGGCTAATAACTCGATCGACTGATGATATTCATCCCAAGATATATCTAAATCGGACATAGGAAAGCTCTGATTCTAATCGTCAAAATTAAATAGAGAACGTTTGTGTTGAATCTCGATGAAGAGCCGATATAGCTAATAGTAAATCGCCTGAAAACTAGTTGGTGGGCAGTGCCCACCCTACAAAGCTACAAAGCTAATTATCAATTAATTTAAAACCCCATTGCCAATGCAACAGCTTCCATATTTGCCGCGATACCTTGTTGAAATGGATTGATTTTATTGGCGATCGCCGTGTCGGGATCTTTGAGTCCATTTCCAGTCAGGACACAGACTACTGTAGCGCGATCGGGTACGCGATCTTTGACCTTGAGTAAACCTGCTACAGAAGCCGCACTTGCAGGTTCGCAGAAGATCCCTTCCTTACTACCCAACCACCGATAAGCGGCGATGATTTCAGCATCGGTAACGGCATTAAATTCGCCCCCACTTTGATTCTTAGCCGCGATTGCTTTTTCCCAGTTAGCGGGATTACCAATCCGAATCGCCGTCGCGAGGGTTTCGGGATTTTTGACGCGGATCCCACTAACTAGCGGCGCGGAACCTGCGGCTTGAAATCCCATCATTTTGGGGAGATTCCGACATTTGCCATGCTGTTGATACTGATTGAATCCCATCCAATACGCCGTGATATTACCGCCATTGCCGACGGGAATGCACAACCAATCTGGCGCGTCACCCAAAGCATCGACTAATTCAAATGCTGCGGTTTTTTGCCCCTCTAGCCGATAAGGATTGACCGAATTTACCAGCGTAATTGGATAATTATCTGCCATCTGCCGGACGATATCCAAAGCATCATCAAAGTTACCTTTAATTGCCAATACCTCAGCACCATACAGCAAAGCTTGGGCTAATTTACCCAAAGCCACATAACCATCGGGAATCAACACATAGGCGCGCATTCCCCCGCGCACTGCATAAGCCGCCGCCGCCGCCGAAGTATTGCCCGTACTGGCACAAATTACCGCCTTGGCACCCGCTTCCTTTGCTTTAGTGATTGCCATAGTCATCCCTCGGTCTTTGAAGCTACCTGTGGGATTTAAGCCGTCGTATTTGACATATACTTTGACACCACGTCCGATTTCTGCCGCGATCGTCGGCACGGGAATCAATGGTGTGTTACCTTCATTCAGGGTGACTACTGGGGTAGTCGCAGTCACAGGTAGATACGCTCGATAGGTTTCAATTAATCCCGGCCAACCACGGTTGACATTAGTTACGGAATTGACTTCAATTTGGGTATCTAAACTCATGATGTGACTATAACCTGGTTAAGAAACGATGGGCGACTCTTGCTCATTACGAAGATCGCAGACTCCCCGTTGATTCTACTATTGAAGCATAATTTTAGGCAATCTAGGTACTAAACCCAGGCAATCGGGGATCGGGATTGGGGATGAGGGGGTTTGAGAGACTAGCAAGTTCAGCTCCATCCTCGATCGAAGTTCATGCCCTTAGCCACCATCCACCATTCACCATCCACCAAACGATCGAGTCAATGTCCGAACCAGAAACCCGTCCGCGTGCCTTAGTTGCGATCGTTATCTACAAGTGTTTTACAGTTGGATTATTAACTTGTGTAGCGATCGGGTTATTTTTGACATCGAAAAGACATGATAGTTTGTTCGCGTTTGCCGAAGAATATATGATGACGGGCAAACGCGAAATTATCAAAGCAGGATTAAGGCAAGTATTGAGCGTCTCAACTACTAAAATGCAATTCGGGGCATTTGTCGCCCTGGTTTATGCCGCAGTTAATGGGATCGAAGCATTTGGTTTATGGCACCAAAAAGCTTGGGCAACAATTCTGGTAGTCGGGATTGTCGGGATCACAATTCCAGTGGAAGTCTACGAAATCATTCAAAAAGCCTCGATCGTCAAATTTGGGGTATTCGCTATCAATATCGCCATGTTTATCTATCTACTCAGACACGCACTCGCAGAACACAAGAAACAACATCAATAGTTCGATCGGTAACGGTTTGAATAAATCATCGAGCGATCTTGGCTATCCCTAGCAATAGGATGGAGATATTCGGGTAAAATATGACTGAAGCGAACAATACAGCCTAATGCTACGATTGCTAGGATATTAACAAAGAACATCAACCGAATCGGGTAATATTTTATAAACATTAGCAGGTAATGGCTGTCTCAAGCGATTTTTGGCAAAGATAAATATGAAAAAAAGTATCAAAGGCGACCGCACATTACTATTGACCAGTATTTTACTATTCTTTATGCTGGCAGCAGGAATTATGAGCGGCTGGATTGGCTTTTTGTCTGGACATGAGGCACTCAAAGGCGTTACCCAACCAGATATTCGTCCTAATAATAACAAGGGTGCCAGTAAACAAAATCAAAATACCAAAAGCTTGGAATTAATCTCAGAGCAAGAATTGATTGCTAATGCTAAAAAGCAGATGGGGATTGAAGAACCAAAAAAAGATGCTCAACAGGCAAAAGATGCCAAAAAACAGGCTGATGCTTTTGAAAAAGCTGTGAAAAACGACCCAAAAACTGGTCTGCCACCGCTCAAACTGCCGATCGTCAGAGAAGATCGGGGAATTATGATGACAGTCAAATCGATCGCATCCAAAGGCAACGATGTTAAGCTAGAGTTGGGACTAGTCAATCATGGCAGCCAACCTGTAAACTTTGGACAAGGGACAATTAATGTCACCAACGATCGCGATCGAGGGATCGGTACTACCACCACTGGATTACCAAATAGTCTCGCGGCTAATGGTACAGAAGCCAAAGTTATGCTGATTATTCCCAAAAATGCTCTGGATAAAGTCAAGAGTGTATCGTTACAATTAACCGATGTAGATCGAAAACTGCAACTTGAAGCATCAGGAGTACCAGTAGGAAGGCTTTAGGCTTTAGGCTTTAGGCTTTAGGGGTGAATGGTAAATAATGTCCCCCGTCCCCCCGTCCCAACTAGCCAACTCTTTCGCGTACTCCCCTTACTCTGCGTCCTCTGCGTCTAGACAATGAACGATCCTCATCCACTTTTAGGTGGTTCAGACATTGGGTGGCGACTCCTACTAGTGTCGGGTTTAATTGCGATTAATGCCTTTTTTGTGATTACAGAATTTGCGATATTGTCAGTCAGGCGATCGCGAATTACGCAGTTAGTGGCTGCTGGTGACGATCCAGCCAGACAAGTCCAAGATTTACAACGGGGAATCGAGCGGTTGCTCTCAACTACCCAAGTCGGGATTACGCTCTCTAGTTTGGCACTAGGTTGGATTGGCGAACGGGCAATCGCCCAAATCTTGGCTCAGGTGTTTAAGAGCATTCCACTGGCGCATTCGCTGGCGATTCCAGTCACTTTTATTCTGTTGGCGTATCTCCAGATTGTATTCGGCGAACTAATTCCCAAATCGATCGCGCTGACTTATGCCGAACAAATTGCCCGTTTGCTGGTTGCTCCCAGTCTCGCCATCACCCGAATTTTTAGTCCGCTGATTTGGGTACTCGATCGATCGACTAGACTGTGTTTGCGATTAGTCGGGATCGACGAGCGACATGATGGGCGAGATCGGATGACATTCAAAGAGTTGCAAGCGATCGTCTCTACCGAGCGGGAATCGAGTGGACTAGCGATCGAACAACGCGAAGTATTAACCAAAGTCCTGGAATTTGCCAACACGATCGCGACTAATGTGATGGTACCGAGTACCCAGATGGTTACTGTCCCCCAAACAGCTAGTTGTCAAACACTGCTAATTAAAGTCGCGACAAATGGCTATTCCCGCTATCCTGTTACCGATACATCCCTAAATAAAATTGTCGGCGTCGTCGCATTTAAAGATTTTGTCCCCCTGCTCGCTCAAGGTAAATCCGCCGGACAAATCCCGATCGTCAAATGGATTCAACCAGTAGAATTTGTCACCGAATCTACACCTGTAACTGCTGTCCTCAGACAGATGCAGCAATCCAACACCCACATGACGATCGTCGTTGATGAATTTGGCAACACCGCTGGTTTGATTACCCGTCAAGATGCGATCGAAGAAATGATCGGCATGAAAGTTACATCCGATCGACCCACCCAACTATTCCAGAAACTAGTAGACGGGACATTCCTCGTTCAAGCCCAAATCCATCTCGAAGATCTCAACCAACAACTGAACATCGATCTCCCGCTAGCTGATGATTATCAAACTCTCGCCGGATTTTTGCTAAACAAATTACAAAGATTCCCCCAGGATGGAGAATCCCTAGATTATGGTGACTGGAATTTTACAGTTATTTCTACCGTAGGCCCCAGAATCGATCGAGTCAGGATTAGGCGTTAGGCTTTAGGCGTTAGGCTTTAGGCTTTAGGCTTTAGGCGTTAGGCTTTAGGCTTTAGGGAAAAAGGCGTTAGTTATATTTGTAGGGTGTGTTAGCGCAAGCGTAACGCACCAGTTAGGGATTTACTAACACCTAAAGCCTAACTAAAACCTAATCCCGGATCGACTAAACCCAACTCTTCAAATGCTGCCAACCGCAACCGACAGGAATCACAGACACCGCAGGGGACATCTGCGGCAGAATAACAAGACCAAGTATGCGCCCAAGGTACGCCCAATCGATCGCCAAGCTGAATAATTTGCGTTTTTTTTAGATCGATTAGTGGCGTGATGATTTCGATCGGATCGCCCTCTCTACCTTGTTTAGTGCCCAATCTAAATACCGATCGCATCGCATCGATATAGTCAGGGCGACAATCGGGATAACCAGAATAATCTAGCGCATTCACACCAATATATACCCGACTAGCCGCGATCGCTTCGGCATAAGCCAGCGCGAAACTCAAAAAGATCGTATTACGGGCGGGCACATAGGTAACGGGAATAGACTCCGACATTGCCGCCAGATCGCGATCCTGCGGCAAGTCAACTCGATCGTCTGTCAGCGCAGAACCGCCCCACAAGCGGAGATCGAAGCTCACTACTTGATGAGCAGCGACACCAACAGCAGTCGCGATCGTCCGAGCAGCCTCCAGTTCGCGCCGATGACGTTGTTGATAATCAAAAGAAAGGGCGTAACAATCGTAACCCTCACTTTTTGCCAGATACAACACCGTCGAGGAATCTAAACCACCTGAGAGGAGAATAACTGCTTTCACAACAAGCGAGGGATGAGGGATAAACCGCTATTTTAACTTAGAGACGGGGAGACGGGGAGACTGGGGGACTGGGTGTTCCTTACTCTCTAAAGCCTAAAACCTAAAGCCTAAAATAAGGAACATAAACAAAACTTTTTTGTTCTTTACAATAATGATGCTGTGATAGTATCGGGATTGTTCTAGATCGGTCGAACAACGATTGGTTATCAATTGCCACCATTCGGTTTGGCTTGGCTCGATCGACACCAAACACATCTGAGATCGATCGAGATGAGAAGATGTCCTAGGACAAATAAACTCCAGTCGGATCGACTGATAAATGACAACTGATAACTAATTCGTGGTGGAGGAGTAAATTTTAGAGTGAGAAACAGCATGTCAGCCAGACAGTTAGACACAGGGATTCAGTCAGGTTCGCCCCAGCCACTGAAAGTAGGACTCATCGGGATCGGTAATATGGGACAACACCATGCGCGGGTGTTGAGCTTACTCAAGAACGTCCAACTGGTTGGCATCGCTGATGTCAATGTCGAGCATGGTTTGGAAGCCGCGAGTAAGTATAAAGCTAAATTTTATGAAGACTATCGCGATCTGATCTCCCAAGTTGATGCTGTCTGCATTGCTGTCCCGACTAGACTGCACTACGAGGTGGGGATTGCTTGCTTACAAGCAGGAATACACGTTTTGATTGAAAAACCGATCGCCGCAACGATTGCTGAAGCTGAAGCTCTAGTCAATGCTGCGGCTGAGTCTCAATGTATCCTCCAAGTCGGACATATCGAACGCTTTAACCCCGTTTTTCAAGAACTCAGTCAAGTCCTCAAAACTGAGAAAGTTTTGGCTCTCGAAGCACATCGGATGAGTCCTTATTCAAATCGGGCGAATGATGTCTCTGTCGTCCTCGATCTGATGATCCATGACATCGACTTGTTGATGGAACTAGCTGGGGCACCTGTTGTCGGCTTGACTGCTAGTGGTAGCCGCTGCCCCGAATCCAAATATCTCGACTACGTGACTGCAACGCTCGGTTTTGCCAATGGTGTCGTCGCCACTCTCACCGCCAGTAAAGTCACCCACCGCAAAACGCGTACCATCGCCGCTCATTGTCGTCAATCATTGACAGAAGCAAACTTCCTCAGCAACGAAATCTCGATCCACCGTCACAACACCGATCTACTCAATGAGTACCATCAGGGTTTATACCGTCAGGATGGACTGATCGAGAAAGTTTATGTCAAAAATGTCGAGCCACTATATGCAGAATTAGAGCATTTTGTCAACTGTGTTAGGTGTGGCAGCGAACCCTCAGTCGGCGGCGAACAGGCACTCAAAGCCCTGCGCCTCGCGACATTGATCGAGCAGATGGCTCTCGATGGTAAAGTCTGGAAACTGTCCGATCGCGATCGATTGGAACTGGTGAATAATAAGTAACGATCGAATATAGGATGGGGCAATTCATGGATTGCCCCTGGGTTTGTAGGCGTAGATCTACCCACCCCACCCTGCGGGCACCCCTGTCTTGTCGGTTTTTTTATTCGGTGGTAACCTCCTAATAAAACCGCCGCTCCGAGTAGGGGATTTTTAATAAAGTAGGGTGGGCAGTTCCCACCAGATAGGTTTCAGGCGATTCATGGATCGAATTCAGGCGAAATTACGAGAGATTTGGGGCTATGATGAGTTGCGATCGCCCCAACGCGAAATTATTGAGTGCTTGCTTGCAGATCGGGATGCACTGATTGTGATGCCGACTGGGGGCGGTAAATCTCTGTGCTTCCAAATTCCAGCTTTACTCAGTAGTGGGGTCACATTAGTGATTTCGCCGCTAGTAGCCTTGATGGAAAATCAAGTTCAGGAATTAACCCAGAAAGGATTAGCCGCTGGTTTGCTGCATAGCGAAATCCCCCCAGCCGAGCGCAAGCAGACGCTACAAGCCCTATCAGATCGCAAGCTACAGCTACTCTATCTATCCCCTGAAACCCTGCTGACTCCGCCTGTATGGTCGAGATTGTCCGCTCCCGAACTGAAGATCGATCGGCTGATCCTCGATGAAGCTCATTGTCTCGTCCATTGGGGTGAAACCTTTCGTCCCACCTATCGCCGCTTGGGGGCGACTCGTGCCACCCTGATCCGCCAAAAGCCACTCGGTACCAAAATCGCGATCGCTGCCTTTACAGCGACTGCTGACCCCCGATCGCAGCAGATAATCAAAAAAGTCCTGCAACTTGACAAACCCGCCGAATTTATCCTCAATCCTCACCGCCAGAATCTCCAGTTGTCAGTCAAGCAGATCTGGACACCGCGCGGTAGAAGAGAGCAGCTCGCCAAGTTTATCGACAAATATCCCCACCAGTCGGGGCTAGTCTACGTCAGAACGCGCGACACCAGCGAAGAATTAGCAACTTTGCTAACAACACGCGGCGACAAAACAGCAGCTTATCATGCTGGCTTGAGTCCCCAGGCGCGGCGGCGCGTCGAAGGCGAATGGTTGAGCGGGAAATTGCAATATGTGGTGTGTACCTGCGCTTTTGGGATGGGGATTAATAAAGCAAATGTGCGGTGGATTGTCCATTTTCAGCCGCCAGTATTATTGGCTGAATATATCCAAGAAATTGGTCGAGCTGGACGGGATGGGAAACCCTCGGCGGCGTTACTATTAGCATGTGAATCGACGGGTTTATTATATCCAGAAGATCGCCAGCGAAACAAGTTTTTTACTGAGAGTATCGATCGCTATTACGATCTGGCAACTACTTTAGCCAAACAATTACCAGCGAGTGGTGATGCAACTGAGATCGAGCGTAAATTCCCGCAAAGCTCAATCGCGTTATCCTTGTTACACAGCATTGGTGAATTAGCTTGGGAAACACCATTTAATTATCGACGTTTGAATATTGGAAAACAACCCAATTGGCAGTCATTAAAGGCACAACAGCAGCAACTCTTTAGCGGCGTTCCGACTTATATTAAATATCCTGGTTGTCGCTGGGAATATTTATTGACGGCGTTTGGCTGTCAGCCGCATCAACATTGGCGGTGTGGTAATTGCGATCGGTGTTTGGCACAGAGATGATAACTCGATCGAGACATCGACATTCCTTACAAATCGTTTGGATCGATCCCGAGTTCGCGCAATTTAGCCGCTAATTTTTCAGCCTGTTGCTCAACTTGCAGGATTTCTTGTCGAGCTTGTTGGGTTTCTTGTCGAGCTTGCTGGGTTTCTTGTCGAGCTTGTTGGGTTTCCTGTTGCGCTTGTTGACGAAGTTGGTCTATTTCGACAAAACTCAAGAATGGTCGATCGTCAGGACGATAGATTACCAGTGTATCTTCCTGCATACTGAAGCGGATACCCAGTCGTGGGCTAATCCAATTGTGAGTATCCTCGTTGGCGGAGCCTTCCCCTTGGGAAATCGATTCTAATCGATCTTCATGTCTGACCCAACCTGCGAGATCGATCCGATCGGGGTCATATATATAATACTCTGATACTCCATAGCGATCGTAGAAGTGCAACTTCCGGCTCATTTCTGCCATCCGATTGCCAGGGGACAGGATTTCAAACACGACTTGCGGCGGAATGTTGTCTTCTACCCACTGTCGATAAGATCCTCGATCTCCTTTTGGTCTACCAAATACTACCATCACATCCGGTGCTTGGCGAATCTTATTATCGCCTTCGACTGGATACCAGAGCAGATCCCCAGCGATAAATACCTGCGGATCTTCAGCAGAGAGCAGTTCAAGGTTTTCTTTAATCGTCACGATCCACCGAAATTGTTTGGTATTATCGGACATCGGATTGCCATCACAATCGGGATAGATGACTGGAGTCGTTGTTTCTGTGGGGATTTGGGCAACCATAGCTACCTACATCAGTTGGTTTATGAGTGATTCAATTTTACTACAAATTTTATCGATCGAGTCTACCTTCAATAGGCTTTAGGCTTTAGGTTTTAGGCTTGAGGATTTAGGAAAAGGATTTAGAAACTCAATCTGTTTGCCGATAGTGCGCTCGGATAGTAAGAGCGATAGTGATATTTTATATTGCTTTGCTAATTTTCAAACACATTTTCACGTCCTAAATCCTCAAGCCTCAAGCCTCAAGCCTAAAGTCTAATCCCTAACTTAGGCTTCTTTGAAAAATCTGACTAATTCACGAGCGTGTTCGAGAAATTGCCCATCGACGGTAATTTGCGAAATTGCTTGTCTAGCCTCTTGCGTCAATCGTTGATGATCTGATTCATTAGTTGCTTTGAGATTGGCGATCGAAACGGTGATTTTTGCTACTTCTTGGCGATTTGTTTCCCACCGATAATTTTGTTCGCTCAACCAAGATGTGTCATCATCGGGATCTAATGTATTGTTTAATTGAGTCACTCGATCCTCTAATTGTTGAAACCTGTCGCGCAATTCTAAAATATCTGCACGCGGGTAAGCAAATTCTTGCTGCATCGCCGTCAGCCGGATTGCTAAATACTCGTAAGTACTAATCGCTGGACGTAATAATGTCAGTAATAGTACCCCCACCGAACTCCAATAACCTAAAGCAGTAATTCCGCTCACTGCTAACCAATATAAACCGATCGCGGTGCCTAAATGTAAGCCGATCGCCACGATTAAAGATTTAGTAGCAACACTGCTAGCATATTGAATCTGACGCTCTTCGACATCGATGCCTTGAAGCTGAGATTCTTTTCCCGTCTGAACTACGGATTGTGCTTTGAAATAAATATTCCACGGTACCGTGACGATTAAGATCGCCCATTCAAAAATACCAATCCCGATCGCCCAATCGAGGATACTTCCAGTTGGAATTTGAAACCAGTTTAATAGTCCAAATGCTAATATAGCAATAAAAATTAATCCAGAATTAAAAGCTGCTACGCTACCGTAAATCATATATTATTTGTGGTTTTCTGCTCCTCCATTGTGAGTGATGAGCTAGTTAGTTAGCGATCGGCTTATGCTACTTTCTCAACTTGCACAAATACATAAAGACTAGACAATAGCGTAGATCCAGGGTACCCAAGGGCACCCCTACACAATTAACCTGTAGGGGTGCCCTTCATGGGTACCCTGGCTACGCTTATTACTTAGATAGTTGATAACGATCGGATCGCCCAGATTATTGCTGACTTTCCATCCGCCACAACAGCATGGTTAATGCCGCCGCGATCGCGAGTAAGAGAGCCGCTAGCTGAAATGTGCCCTGAAAACCACTGACGATCGCCTCAGATGCGGCTAAACTCAGGTCACTGCCATTTTTTCCAGCTAAAGCGATCGCGGCGAAGATGGTGGCAAATAGTGGCAATCCGGTAGTTTGTCCGAGGGTGCGGGTGAGCGAAAGTAATCCAGAGGCGATGCCCAACCGCTGCGGCGGTACCGCCCCCAGAATGGCACTATTATTCGGCGATTGGAACATCCCCCAGCCCAAACCGAGCGGAATCACCCGCAGGAGATAATCCAGATCGCGGATATTGGCATCGAGGGTACTAATTGCCAAACAGCCAATCGTCATCAGAATAATACCAGTCAGCATGATACTTCGAGTCCCAAAGCGATCGGTCAAATTGCCAGCCAGGGGCGAGACTAAGCCACCCACAACGGGCGTAACTGCCATTAATAACCCGATATGGGAGATCGGATAGTGCATGACTAATTGCAGGAAAAAGGGAATGACGATCGAACTTCCGCCCAATGTCATAAACACCAACCATCCCGTCAACAGACTCAAACTAAAAGTGCGAGAGCGAAATAAACTCAGATCGAGCATCGGTTGAGCGATCCGACTTTCGAGGAGAATAAAGCCAACTAAACCGATCGCACTCAGGAATAATAACCCCAACGGTAAACTACTCGTGAATCCATACCTTTGCCCCTCCGTCATCCCCAGCGAAAAGCAAACTAACACTACCGAAATTGCGACAGAACCCCAGAAATCAAAACGTTGGGGCTGAGTTTTGCGAGTGTGGGGGACATATTTATTTACCACAAAACTGGCTAAAATCCCGATCGGTAAATTCACTAAAAAGATCGATCGCCATCCCGCAATTCCAATCAGAACGCCGCCCACAGATGGTCCTAAAGCAATCCCTAATGAGACTACCGCCCCAATAATTCCCAGTGCCTTCCCCCGCTCCGATGTCGGAAATACCTCGACGATAATCGCCGCACCCAGAGCCGAAATCATCACCGCACCAAAACCCTGTAATGCCCGCGCCGCAATCAACACTTCGATCGAGGGTGCCAAGCCACACAGTAGCGAACTAACTGTAAATACCACCAAACCGCCCAGATAGAGCGGCTTTTTGCCCAGCATATCGCCCAATCTAGCGGCACCCAATACCAGCGAGGTGACGACGAGGACATAACTCAATCCCACCCATTGCACCGTGGCAAAATCCGTGTTCAAATTCTCGATGAGGGTAGGAAGCGCAATATTCACGATACTAGTATCGATCGTGTACATTAGCACTCCCAAACCAATTCCCAGCATCACTCGCCATTTTTGGACTGAGGACTGCTGGGAATCTGTCACTGGCTGATGTTCTTCGGATCGATCGTTCATGTCTTCTCACATCTTGCATCAAAACAAAGTTACTAGGGTAGAGGGTAGAGGGTAGAGGGTAGCGGCTCGCGCCCCTGTTCCCGCACTTTTCGCCCCTAATCCCCCAGTAACCCCGTCTTTGATACCCAGATTCAGCAACGCCCTAAACTAAATTCCGATCGGTCAAAATCTCATAACCATCTTTAGTTACCAAAACGGTATGCTCGAACTGAGCAGATAGAGATTTATCGACAGTTACCGCAGTCCACTTGTCTGGCATCATTTTAGTAATCTTCGATCCAGCATTGATAATTGGCTCGATCGCGATCGTCATTCCTGCTCTTAGTTTCACATTAGGCATTTCACGCGTACGGAAATTAAATACCGATGGTTCTTCATGCAGGTTGCGCCCGACTCCATGTCCGGTAAAATCTTCGACGATACTAAAGCCATTTGCCTCTACATGGTCTTGGATTGCACCTGCGAGGTCTAGTAAGTAAGCACCTTCTTTGACCTGTTCTATCCCCTTGTAGAGGGCTTCCTCGGCAACTTGGATTAGTTTAGCAGCAGCAGGGGAAACGCTACCTACACCGATCGTAATGCAAGAATCCCCATGAAAGCCCTGAAAGAAAGCTCCAGTATCGACTTTGAGGACATCACCTTGCTTAATTACTTTTTTGCGATTGGGGATACCATGCACTGCTTCGTCATTGATGCTCGCACAGATCGACGCTGGAAATCCATATAACCCTTTGAAGCTGGGGATAGCATCCATTTCCCGAATCCGTTTCTCAGCATAAGCATCTAAATCTGCGGTAGTCATCCCTGGCTCTACCATCGTCATAATTTCCTTCAATACTGTAGCCACAATCCGAGCAGATTGGCGCATGATCCCAATTTCACGCTCAGTTTTGATCTGGATTCCCTTTTGTTGTTTCTTTTCGCGGGTAGCTTGGGGCTTGAGTAAATCGGTGAGAATGTTCATATCGTGCTGGAGCAGGCTGGGTAAAGGTAACGGTTGACGGTTGACAGCGATTCGCGCTCCTCGGGTTCCCCCAGGGTTTAGCGGCGTTTTTATTCGGGGGTTCCCCCCGAATAAAAAAACGACAAGACAGCGAATCAAGACAGTTGTGACTGAAATCGAGACAACGTTTGAATTTAGACTATGCTTTCTTCATTTTAGTGCTTTCTTTGGGCATTGGCGCAGCCTCACTATTTAGGCGTTAGGCGTTAGACGTTAGGTTTTAGGCTTTAGGGGAATTCTCGATCGATACAGCAAGCTGAAAAGTTTGCCGAAACAGAACATCTAATTACAGGTAATTACCAAACTGTCAACTGTCAACTGTCAACTGTTTAAACGCCCGCCAAATTTTTATCAGCCAATTTTCGAGATTAAGGGTGATGCGATCGAGCCATGCTAAAAATCTGGCTAGGGGCGATTTAATATAACCAATATCTTCTACGTCTGCTTCAATCCAGTCTGGATAATGTTCGATGTGACGATCGATTCTTCTGGATAGTTTACCCGATCTTTGATGGTTGATGTCACTGGCTGGTGGCGTTAAATTCTGTCGATCGAAAGTTTCTTTTAGCTGAGTATTTTTCGAGCGTAACTGAATTCTTGATTCGAGCGACTGTCTCAATGGCGTTAATTTAAATTCGGCTGGTTGATGGACGATCGAATCGTTTGGGCGGGCGGGGATGTAGAAATAATCGCGATAGTAATTCCACCATTGTTTGAGCAATGGTGGGAATTGAGAGGTGCGAACTGGATGCTCTTGGCTGGCTAATGTCTGTGGTTGTTTGATGGGTGGGAGCTGCGGCAGATCCAGAAATCTGTTATCGATTGGCGGTGGGATAAATGGATAACTGGCAGATGGTAATTTGCGGGGTAATTGGGGCTTTTCGATTGTGGTTTGGGGTGGGATGGCTTTTTTTACCCATCCTGTTAATTGCTGCCAGATCTTGCTTGGAGCAGCGAATAATTTCGGCGGTTGTGGAGTTGGTATTTTGCGGCTAGAATACATTTGGTATTCCAGTCGATCGGGAAGTAGAAATTCTCGATCTGTCGATGATAGTTGTGGGGAATATTGGCGATCTGATAATGTTGCTTGATGCCAGTATTCCCAACTAATCGCTAAATCCATCCCAATGCGGCGGCGGATCTCCTGCTGCTGAGAGCTAGTGAGAATATCGATAATCTCATTGGTGGTAGTGACTAAAACTAACTGTCGATCGACCAATAGCGAACTCATCCCGCGAATAATTGGTTTGCCAATTGTAACTCGATCGGACTGTGCCAATCGATCGATCGATGTCAGATCGCGATCGAACCGATCTTCATCGATCTGAATATGCTCGACATTCCATAGATTCTCATCAACGATCGATCGAGCCTCAATTAATGGTACACCTGCAATCGCGATCGGATATTCGGTGGCGGCGACCAATTCTAGAGCCTGTTCGATGTTAAGATCGGGAACTGGTTGGGAAGTCAGGGCGCGTTGTGGCTGCGGTGGCGCGAGCTGGGGTTGAAAAATTTTGGCTGTCTGGGCGAGTAAGTGGAGAGGATAGAGTAAAGCTTGCCCACTCCAGACTACTGCTACCTTGAGGTGTCGCAAACCTTTAGTGCAGGTATCTTTCAACTGATTGGTACGTTTGCTAATAAAGGTGAAGACTCGGCTTTGGTATCCAGACATGGGTGTTTAGTTGGCAGTTGGTACTGTTGGCGTTAGCCTGCCGTAGGCAATGCGTAGCCTAAGTGTTGACAATCGATGCCGATCTTTTTAGGATCTAAGATTTTAGCGAAATTATGAATGATGCCGATCGAATTGGATCTGCTGTGTCGATCTCGTTGGTGTCTCTATTAGAGAGGATCGATCGATTGCGGAGTTTGAGTCAAAGCAATATCTTAACTGATTGGCGGCTATATCTGGGCAGTGGATCTATAGATGCAGATCCGCGCCAATGGGAGCTGGTGAGTTTGAACCCGAAGGGGCAGATTGTTTGGGAGCGGGGGAGAAAAGAGATCTGGTTGGCACAACAATTATCGATACCATCGGCTCTACATGGGTATGCCGTGACTAGTCTATCCTGTCGGTTGGCTCTGACGTGGTGGGCGGAGACGGCGCAGGTATTTGTGGATGGGGAGTTGGTACAGGAGGGAGATTTATTCGATCATAGTCCGCGTGTGTTGCTGATGCCCGTTGCGGTACCTGGGACGTTTGTAGACGTGCGGTTGCGCTTGGTCAGTCCCCAGCACGATATCGGTGCTTTGATGCGTTCTCGGCTGGTGTATGAGTCCGCAGATTTGACAGATCCCGAACCAGGCTGGTTGGCGGATGAGTTGGCGGTGATGGTAAAGCAGGTAGTGAGTTTTTATCCATCGCAGTTAGAGGCAGTGGCGGGGATGGTTGATGCGATCGATTATGATTTGGTGGAGATCGATCGTTGTCGGTTTATCGCGCAGGTGGTGGAAGTTAAAAAGCAAGTTAAATCGATCTTGGGTGTCGGTGGAGATCTACCCACCCCGCCTTTCAGGCACCCCTCCTCGGAGGGGATTTTTCACGATAGCTCCTCTGGGGAGGGGATTTTGGTGGAAAGTATTCAATTGCTGGGACATGCTCACTTGGATATGGCATGGTTGTGGGAGGTAGCCGAAACTTGGGAAGTAGCGGAGCGGACATTTCGATCGAGTCTCAGTTTACAGCAATTATTTCCCGATCTCACATTTTGTCATTCTACTCCCGCTCTATATGAGTGGATGGAAATTCATCAGCCGGACGTATTTACAGGTATTTGTCAGCAGGTACAGATGGGTAAATGGGAAATCGTCGGGGGAATGTGGATCGAACCAGATCTTAATCTAATTTCGGGAGAATCGATCGCGCGGCAAATTATCTATGGACAAGCATACAACCAGTCGAGGTTTGGCGCACTTACCAGAGTTGCATGGCTTCCAGATACGTTTGGATTTTGCTGGCAATTACCGCAGTTATTAAAGCAGGGTAGGATCGATTATTTCGTCACGCAGAAATTCTTGTGGAATGATACCAACCAATTTCCCCATCAATTATTCTGGTGGGAGTCTCCAGATGGTAGTCGCGTATTGAGTTTGATGTCATCGCCGATTGGGGAAGGGATCGATCCGTTGAAGATGATCGATTATGCCTGTGGATGGCAAACTAATACAGGCATAAATGAATCCTTGTATCTATTTGGTGTCGGCGATCATGGCGGTGGGCCGACTCGTGATATGTTGGAAATTGCCGATCGATGGTCGAAGTCAGATGTTTTTCCCGATCTGGAATTTACGACAGCGGTGAAGTATCTGGACAAGTTAGCAAGTAGAGCCGATAGTCAACTACTTCCTGTCTGGAAAAACGAACTCTATCTTGAATTCCATCGCGGTTGTTTTACTACCCACGCCGATCAAAAGCGATCGAATCGGCAGTGTGAGGATTTATTATATCAGGCAGAACTCTGGTCGTCGATCGCTTGTATCGTCACCGATCGAGATTATCCTGTCGATCTCAACTTGCAGATCGAGATAGCTTGGAAACAAACATTATTCAATCAATTTCACGATATCATCCCTGGCACCGCGATCGCACCTGTATATGTGACGGCAAATCAAGGCTGGGAAGATGTCGAACGGGTAACGACGCAGATAATTAGTCATGCTCTGAGTGAGATTTGCGATCGAATTATCCTTCCCACTCCACCTGTAGCTGGTGCAATTGCGGTCGTCATTTTTAACGCGCTCAATTGGGAGCGTACCGAAGTTATTAAATATCCCCTAAATTCTACAGATCTAGCTTGGCAAGTTTTCGATGCTGATGGGATATTATTACCCAGCCAATCATCCGCCGAACATATCTTATTTCTCGCCGCAGATTTACCCAGTGTCGGTTATCGCTTATTTTGGCTGGCTTTTACTCCGGCTCCCCTCCTTGGCGGGGCTGGGGGTGGGTTCGCCATCTCCGCAGCAACTCAAACAATCGCTACGGAAACACGAGCTTCTAGCGATTTTATTTTTAAAAACCAATTCGTAGAAGTAGAAATAAACCCCGAAACCGGAGATATTGCCAGTATTTACGATCGCATCAACCACCGCCAGATCCTCACATCTACAGGTGCAAATCAACTTCAAGCCTTCCAAGACGGCGAACAATATTGGGATGCGTGGAATATCGATCCTAAATATGCCGAAAAACAATTACCACCCAGTCAGCTAAGATCGCACGGCTCGCCGTCTGCGCCAGCAATCGAATGGATCGAACAAGGTGAAATCCGTCAATGCGTGCGCGTGGTGCGGGAATTAGCTGGATGTGAATTTACTCAAGACTATATTTTAGATGCTCATAGCCCGATCGTTCGCATCAAAACCAGCGTCAATTGGCAAGCCGAACATGTGCTGATCAAAGCCAACTTCCCACTCAATCTTACCGCCGATCGATCCACCGCCGAAACTGCCTGTAGCGCGATCGATCGTCCCACTACTGCCGAAACCGCCACCGAAAAAGCCAAATGGGAATTGCCGATGCACCGCTGGGTAGATCTCACCGATAATAGTGGCGAATATGGCGTGAGTATTTTAAATGATTGTAAATATGGCTTCGATGCGGGAACGGACTATTTAAGACTAACCTTACTCCGCAGTAGTAAGTGGCCAGATCCGACAGCCGATCGCGGTTATCATGAATTTACCTATGCAATTTATCCCCACAGTGGCACCTGGCAAGCCGCTCAGACAGTGCGAAAGGGATTGGAATTGAATTCACCCTTACAAGTATTTCAATTAGCCCCAACGACTAAAATAGAGGTGAATCGAAACTTAGCTCTAACAAATAGTTTCATCGATCTCCAAGCAGAAAATCTAGTTTTGATGGCATTTAAACCTTCAGAGGCTTTAGATCGATCGTGGGTACTCAGGTGTTATGAGTGTCATGGAGTCGAGGGAAAAGTTGAGTTGACTGGCGTGGGGCTAAGGATCGATCGAGTGGTAAATATCCTCGAAGAACCACAACCCGATATTGTAAATTCTACTATTAAACCTTGGCAGATTCGGAGTTTTAAGATTAACCAAAACACATGTTGAAAGAAAATGAGCTAAGGGGGTAGTGATTTGCGCCCCCTTAGCTCATTTTTGATGTTCGATTTGCGACACTACGAGATCGATTAGGAATTAGTAGGGCTGGGCAATACGTCTAGTTCGGGAGCATCGTTTGCCGCACTAGGTTTACTGCTACTGTCTAAATCGAACTTCGTTTTTGAGACGGCGATCGCAAATACCAATAGACCAAATAACGGCTTTGCCAATACATCAGCGATCGTATAGCCAACCTGAACGCCCACCGTTGCCGAGGTACCAGCAATCCCAAACACTGGCAACAGGTAGGCAATCGGGTAAACACCCCAAGAGAATAACAGTAGTAGCCGCATATTACGAACTATAGACTGCACCTCGGCGGGTTGACGTTCGAGGGACTTGGACAATTCAACCCACAATACATAGAGAATGTAAGCGAAAGGAACCGTACTGACAGCACCCCAAATTAGGCGAGTTTTGATAACTGCTGAAATCTCGCCAGGATAGCCAGTGACAATCATCAAGATTGAAGCGACTACCAGTTTGATCAGCAAAGGTCTTGACTCCTTTCCAGATAGTGCCAGCACTGCAACTGTCTCTACCAATAGCAGCGGTACAGTTAACAGCCAATCCACATAACGGTAAGCATCATTAAATGGTGCGCCAGTTAGAGTGTATACGCCATTTTGGAGGCTATATGCTTCTTCCCAACTGTTGAAAATGCGGAAGTAATGATAGCCAGCGATACTGACGACGATCGCCGATACTAGCAGTGCTAGTCGGTATTTTGCGCCCACTTGTGCCTGAGCATTCAGGAAGAACAAGGCTGAGGCAAACATTGCGGCGATCGCAAAGGAAAAGGCATTGTAAACCAAGTTGAACTGACTAGAAGTCAAGGATTGAACTGTTGACACCCGACTAGGAAGGTCATCTGTTGCCAAGACTGCTCCAAGCAGCGGGAAGTCTGATATGAAAGAAACTGCAATCATTAGTAGTATTTGCTCCGGTGGATTGGGTTTGAACCTACACGAACTGCCGTTGACATTAGTTGATGAATCCTGTTGGAGATTAAAACCGTGACTTATTTGGAATTGGGCGATCGAGTAGAAAAATATAAAAGTGCCTACAACCGAACTAAGTATCGCTTGAAGATTCAGCTTTCTAAAGAAAGCTGAATCTTCGATTGTAGTCAAAGATACAGATCGCCAATCAATCTATTTGACAACAGTAGTAACAGTTTGGACGAGGTTGTAGAAATGCAAAACACCTTGACCAGAAAGGTATTCAGTTAAGAGTGCAGCTACAAAACCCAGCATGGCAAATCGACCATTCCAACTTTCGGCTTGAGGAGTGAAACCCCAACGCCAGCTATTGAGATTGACCGCAGTAGCGGGTGCTTTTGGGGAGGTTGTCATGATTGCTGTATTTAAATATTGTGAGTGTCAGAACTAAACCGACTCCTCACAGCATATTTGATTATTACGTCTAAAATAAGTGGGTAATTACCGCCACTAGATCGGTTTGACTTGTCGCTATATCTGCGTTAACGTTGGCGGAGTCGAGCCGAGAGGCGATCGCCCAATATTCATACTCCCTTCCCACCCAAGCAATAGACACTAGTAATCTGTGATGTTGACTGTCTAATTCACTATCCACTAGCCACTATTCACTATTCACTCACTATCCTAGATGTCTAATTTGACACTGGGAAGGGAGTAGGTCAACACGCAATCGTCTTGTTTGGTCAAGGCAACCGTACTCAAAAATCTATCGCAAACTTCCACTCAATTACTAGATTGATTCCCTCTGAAATTAGTGCAAAATCTAATCTACTAATCTTTCTGCTGAGAAGAGGTGTGAAGGAGATAACGCCTTCCGTATGGGTTCCATCATCAAAAGGATCGCAAACTCCGCCTAAACACTCATAATTATTATCAAAATTATCTCTGGCAACTCCACTCCAAGCAACTAGAGATATATCCTGATAATGGGAGAAGATAGAAAATATTCTATAGCGAATTTTAATTGCTTTTAGATCGAAATAGAGTTCATCTGCATAGAACTCATACTTGAGTGCGACACCTGGAAAAACTTGGTCGATGAAGTAAGTCTTGTATAATTTAATCACTTAAATTCCGCCTCTCGAAAATATTTAATTATCGATGGAAAATATCATAAATTTAATGACCTCAGTAACTATCATATATGTGTAAAAAAATTGGACGCAAGCTGAACATAATCTTCCCTTCTCCGTATACGATCTTACACAAAGTAGTGGGCTATCTAGTTCAGAAACTGAGCAGTTCACCTCTCTATTTCTCGATTGGAAGAAGTAGTATCGATCCGATCGAGCTATAGGAGATAGATGTTTTTATTCGTCAAAATTTTACTGCTGACCCTACTTCGACCGTACCATCCTCAAAATTAAACTAGTGTTATGTTGGGGTTTATTACAGTAGTTTAATAGCCTCATCCTTACATGCAGAACCAAAATACAGCTCCAATCTTTAACCCTGAATTTAATCGCTTTCAAAAGATCGGTGCGACTCAAGCATGGTCGCTGTTTTTTTCAGCTAGTAACAAAGATCGACTTTTAGGTTCAGACAGCAAAACTGGAAATTATCTCACGTTTGGTTTGTTCGGTGCAGCGGTAGCCTATGCCATCGAGATTGTCGTTGCCTACTCGATGTAATTAAAAAGAGAAAGTTTTGGGTAAAAACTTTCTCTGAATCTAGACTGCGGAGCGATCTCCCAACTTAGTGATACCCAAAGGAAGGGGCTACTTGTGGCAATTCGGCGATCCTCGTCGCGCCACTGCAATGACGGTTATCCGGTCTGACCCTCAAAAGTAAAAATTGGTATTCTGTCAATAGGTTGTTACAAAAGTTGATATTAAAGTTTGAATGAGTAATCAACAAAAATCGATCGATCGGAGAATTTCAAGTGCAAATACATAGGCTCCAAGTCTTGATATCCGGTATGTCGATCGAGATTCCAACTGCTCCCGATAGTAATGAACACCCAAAAACATGTACGACTCCATTGACAAAAACAATCCTTTTGGCGAACCTAGCTCGGCATTAGACATGGATCTCCTCACTAAATTGATCCGTCAACAGACTCAAAGCCGCCCGCTGTTCGAGAACATCGCTATTCTGGGTTGTGGATATGTGGGTAGCGCAGTCGCCGACTACTGGCAAGATCGGGGACATGATGTGACAGGTACGACCACCAGCAGAGAACGGGTGGCGGCACTTTCGGGCATAGTCTCAAAGGTAGTCTTAATGAAAGGGGATGACCTCTCAGCCATACATTCACTCCTCGAAGGTCAAGATACTTTGGTCGTCAGCGTTGCGCCCACAGGTTTCCAGGTAGCAACCGAAGCGGCTTATGCAGATACTTACATCACTACGACTCAGAATTTGGTCGATGCTCTCGCCCAAGCTCCGAATGTCAAGCAAATCATTTACTTGAGTAGCTGCTCTGTCTATGGAGATCGGCAGGGAGAATGGGTGGATGAGACTGCCCGCATTGACCCGATGGAGCATAACAGCCAGGTGCTGCATCAGTCCGAACAAATCATCTTGCAAGCAGCTAATGACCGTCAAAAAGTCTGCGTGCTGCGACTGGGTGGCATTTATGGCCCCGATCGGGAGCTAGTTGGGATGTTTGGTGGTATGGCGGGGATGACGATGCCAGGTAAAGGCGATCGATTTATTAATTGGATTCACCGCGATGATATCGTTGGTGCGATCGAATTTGCTCGGTTAAATGAGCTAGAGGGCATTTATAATCTGGTTGACGACAGCCAGCTCACCGTCAAAGAACAGATCGAGCGGGTCTGCTCTGCTTACGGTCTACCGCAAGTACAGTGGGATACCTCCAAACTAAGTATTCAGCGCAAGAGCTTGCAAGTCAGCAATCAAAAGATTAAAGCAGCCGGATACGATCTAATTCACCCCCAACTCCTGGTTTAAGGGCAGCACTATTATCGCTCCGTGCGATGAGTCAAAGCTGAATGTTAACGCCTGTAAGTTTTCATTCAGCTTTGACGATAATTTATTCACAATCTAACTATTAACTATGGATGTTTCCGTCGGTTTGAGCTTTGAGCAAGAATTCAGTTTGAGAGTCTATAAAGAACAGGTCACTCGTCTGGATTTACCAACGACACAAGACCTCTTGCTAGAGGTGCTGCGCCAATCGATGGTCAAAGAAAATTTGCTTAAAGAAATAATTAAGAATGGTATTTAACCTACCCAACCTTAATTACTAAGCAGCAGTTACCTTAATTCGCGTCCAATGTCCGAGGGTGATTTCATCGCCAGATCCGATCGCAATATCGGACATCACGGCAATTTCTCGACCATTTACCATCGTGCCATTGGACGAACCGATATCCCTAAGTACCAGGGAGCCATCGGGATGGAGCGTCAGAATCGCGTGACGCGAGGAGATCGCATCATCCAAATCTAACGGAATCTCTGGATGAATGGCACGAGCGATACTAGTGCGTCCGATCAGATTGGTAGGTTGGGTTAGGGAGATAGTAATTGGTGCTTGGGTGGGAGCTGTGGGGCTGTTGGGGGTAGCTAAACTCGGATCGATCGAGACAACGAGCTGCCATTGTTTGACTGCCTCAGGAGCGGGATTTGAGGTACTAGCAGGTTGGGGTGGTCGCTGGGTTGGGGCTGTATATAGACTATTGGCTGACGATCGAATCGGTGGTGGAAAAATGGATAAGGGATCGCCACCTTTGGCACCAGTCAGGAAGTTAAAACCGCAAATCTCACAAAAGTTGCCGCTATCTGCCTCATGCGGAGTACTACAATCGGGACAAGGTTGTACTGAGATGGCGGCGGTAGCCGCAGGCGTGGTTCTATTGGTAGGATTTGAGCCGAGTTCGGCAATCCCCAACCCGACGATCTTTGCCCCACATTCCGAGCAAAAATCTGATTCTGTTGAGTTGTGACCTTTGGGACAAGCGTGCATTTGGTGGATGGTGGATGGTGGATGGTGAAGGATCGATGGTGAATGGGGATTAGAGAATAGGAGTTGGCAATGCAAACGAACTACATGACCACGTACTGCTTTCTGCTGTGTTTTTGTTACTGTTCACTATTCACTATTCACCATCCACCATTCACTACTTCTGGATTCTAGCCGTTTTGGTCGATCGAGTCTCTAGCATCATCTCATCTTCTTTAGCTACCGTGCGCTTGATGCGGACGGTACCTGCGGCTGCGTCTTCGACATCGACGACGGAGCGGAGGAGTTTGGCGGTGGCTTCATTCCCCGATTCGTGGGCGAGTTTGACGGCTTTGCCGAGCTTGACTGTCGCTACTTCGATATTGCCTTGCGCTCTGGCTTCCAAACCTTCTTGGATCGATTGGGCGAGTTCGGCTTGTCCGGTATAGTGAGCGACACGGCGATCGATCTTCGCGGTTCTGGCTTCATCTTCTGTCCAAGTGGCGAGGATTTTGGCTTCGGTGATTTTGGTTTCTTGTCCGTTAGTTTGAGTTATCAAACTCGCTCTTCCTGCTAACATTTCATCGCCGATATTTCCGGCGTTAATTTGGATGCAGAAATGATAATCGCGGGAATCATTATTCCCCCAAGCACCTGTAGGATATTCGACAATTCTTTCACTGACGACTTTCGCCCGACTGGTGACATCGACGATTTCGGGACTTACCTGTTTGCAAAATAACACCCTTGCACCCATTGGCGTCCATAATCTCAGGCTAACGTCGCTGACAGTTTTTCCCATTGCTTTAGTGAGGATTTCTTGGAAGTCCTCGGCAATGCGATCGGGTGAGGGGATAATATCAGTTGTCCCCAATAATCTTGCCGCAATTTTCTGTAATTCTGACACCCGCCAATCCGTACCCACCCCACGACAGTCGCACTGGAATTTACCTTCAGATGCGTCTAAAGTTCTCATTAAGTCTTGCTCGTCGCTAAGATCGTTTTGTCCGTCGGTGAGCAATAAAGCTTGACAAATTGCTTGGGGCATTTTGTTAAATTCACTCAAGGCAGTATGCAGCCAAGTTGACATCAATGTCCCCCCGTTAGCACTGATTTCCTTTACCTGGGAAATTGCTCGGAGTTTATTTTCAGGTACGGCATTTACTAACGGTACCAATAATTTGGCCCGACTCGATCCGGTGACGACAAAAAATGCGGCATCAGTAGGGAGCAGCTCGATGATTTTGACGATCGCATCTTTAGCTGCGAGTATTTTAGCTCCACCCATCGAGCCAGATATATCGCAAATAATCCCAAATAAGCGGAGATTGGTAGGTGCGGCAATGGTTACTCCCTCACTACTAGTCGTAATCGTCATGATGGCGTTTACTTCTGTAGCACCTTGGGGTAAGTAGGGATTTTGGAAGACTTCGGCGTTAAACATGGGTTAGGGATTAGGTGTTAGGTGTTAGGCTTTAGGCTTTAGGTATTAGTTGTAGGGTGTGTGAGCGCAAGCGTAACGCACCAGTTTAGAGTTGTCGGGTGTGTTAGCGCAAGCGTAACGCACCATAATTCGGGTTACGCAATTTCTATCTAACAAATATTCGCACTCAGACACTTATTCTCTTCTATAGCAATCCTAAATCAGATCCTTGGGTATCGATCCTGGTGCGTTACGGCCGATCCCTAACACACCCTACATCAACATAGCCGATCGTTTAGGATTGCTATATTACCTACTACTTTTTGCTAATTACTGAATACTTGGGTAAAACTGCGACGAGTTATGCGATGAGTTCCCGATCGCTAGTGATGAGGATGCCTACTGTAATATTATCCTGCCCGCCTTGTTGATTTGCATACTGAGTGAGGTAACGGGCGATCGATCTGCTGTCGTTGGGAGCTTGTTGGATCAGATCGTGGAGAAAATTGGGATCTGGGGCATAGTTCCACAAACCATCGGTACAGAGCAGGAGATAACCCGCGCTGGGGATGGGAAAAGTCGTGAGATTGGGTTTGCCATCGTCGGCGGTGTCTGCACCGAGCCAGCGGACGATCGCATGGGCGTAGGGTGATGCTTCGGCTTCAGCGGGGGTGAATCTTCCTGATTCGATCGCGTCGCGCATCCAGGAGTCATCTTGAGTCAGTTGGAGCGATTTGTCTGGAGCTATCCAGTAGGCGCGACTATCGCCCAACCAGCCGATGGTGGCAATATTATCGCGGACGATCGCGGTGACGATCGTCGTAGATGATGGATCGATGTCGGATGTCGGATCGATCGGGATTTTCGCCACAGCAATGAGTGCAGCAGCAACACCTTGGCAGATGGCTGTAGCTGGTTCGATCCCCTGGTGGATGGCAATCTCGATCGCCTCAATACAAGTAGTTACCGCCGCTTGAGAGGCGAGTTCGGGGTGTTGGGAGCTAGATACGCCATCGCCGACGACGATAATATATGTGTCTGGTTCGATAAATTTGAGGGCGATCGCATCTTCATTTTGATGGTGTCTACGACCGCGATCGCTGGCTCCAGCTAGATTGGGAGCGGATTGCAGTTCGACCGACTCGTTTGACACCACTTGACGAAATCCACATTCTATGCAGTATCTTTCGGCATCAATTTTGCTTGGTGGCGCACCGCATTTCTGACAACTATTATCGATCGCGTGGGGATTGGGCGTAATAAGACTCACCCCGCATTCTTCACAAAAGCGATCGCCAGCCGTGACTATTTCCCCACATTGATAACAGTTCATAAATTTTTAGGTGCGATGTAAAGCAGATGCAGCCATTCCCTAAAAGTATTATGCCCCAAGGTAGGACAATTCGTAAATTGCCGCTACCTTGGGTGATGGTTATTCACCTTCACCTGATTTTAACGTGCGAGATTCCAACCAGATTGGCACACCGATCGCGGCGATTGCGATAAATAGAGCCAAGATCGCAAACTTACTCACCCATTCTAATAACTGTTCGAGCGAGACTATTTTGCCGACGAAAAAAGCCAGCGTCGTCATCACCGATGCCCAAGTCAACGCCCCAGCCAAATTAACCCCAAGAAATTTACCAAATGGCATCTCCACGACACCAGCCATCGGACTCGAAAAGATCCGAATCAAGGGGATAAATCGACCGAAGAAGACGGCTTTAACGGCATTTTCACTAAATTTAGTCTTGATCTCTTCCAACTGGACTTCTTGGATGCGGAAGACTTTTGAACCAGCAAGGATCAGTTTCCAGCCGCCGTACTTACCGACAAAGTAACCGCCGATACCGCCAATAAAAGCTCCCATCGCGGCAGAGCCGAGGACGAGCCAATAATTTAGTTCGCCACTTCCAGCTAAAAAACCACCGACGATCGTGATGGTTTCACCAGGTAATGGAATCCCTAAATTTTCTAACAGAATGCCTACAAAGACAGCGAGATATCCGTAGTGATTTGCCAGTGACTGGATTGTCTCTAGTGATAGGAATTCCATCTATATCTGAAGGGATCTAACTTTACAATCCTATTTTAACCGATTGACACTCCCCCGACGATGAAAAACTCACC
Source organism: Chamaesiphon sp. (assembly GCF_041737865.1). NCBI lineage: Bacteria > Bacillati > Cyanobacteriota > Cyanophyceae > Gomontiellales > Chamaesiphonaceae > Chamaesiphon > Chamaesiphon sp. The sequence continues at coordinate 24,797 of NZ_JBGSQZ010000148.1, read as the reverse complement.
ATCGCTTGTTTTTCAATGCGTCGCGCCACGCCCTGTTCCAATCCCGATCCAACCCTAAGGCTGGATGCAACTCCGTAACCTAGTTACCGAGGGATTAATTAATGAGAAGCGTCCTGGTGGCTTGTTGAATTGACATATATCTATATCCCGTTTATTATGGTAAATAATTGTTATCGATCGCATCTAAAATGGGACGGAAAAAACTAGACCGCCAAGAATTTCACGCCCGAGTGGCTCCAGAAACAGTCGATCGACTCAAAAACCTAGCAGCATCGCTAGGTTATCAACATGGAGGACAAGGATCGATAGCTCAAGTCTTAGATGCCGTAGCTCAAGGTAAAATCATCTTAGTACCAACAGATAAAATACTAGACAATATAAAATAAATGGGATGTAATTAAGGAGGTTGACTAATCAATTAGATCCAATGCAAACCGAACTACAACAAGTCCTTGAATCCATCGCCGATCTCAAAACTGAACTTAAAACCGATATTAAAGATTTGGAAACCAGACTAGAAACTAAAATCGAGGCATACAAACTAGACACCAAACTATTTAACACTAAATTTGACTATTACCAACAAGCTACTCAATGGGTGATTATTATGGCTTTCACCCTGATTCTAGCTGCAACAGCAATTACAATTTTCTCGACGGTCTTTGCCTTCAGATAGATAGTTCCAATCCTCATCCAACCCTAAGGCTGGATGCAACGGCGATCGAATCAAACCTGCTGATATCAACAAGTTGAACAACGACTGCCGCGATCCTATTATTCCTCATATCTCCAGATAGATCTACATAGCCGACAAAATAGCTCAAACCGTGATGGAACATCAGGTTGCGAACCCCCCAGGATTTTGACCAGTACTATAGGTTCGCGCCAGAATTTAGAGAATCAGTGGCTTCTCAAAATCAGTATAACCATCAATCCCAAAACAAAATAGATGTTCTTCCCTGGGTGCAGGTAATCGATATACTCGGATGCTATCGAGAGTAGGATCGATCGTCTTTACCAATCGATCGCGCAGAGTCTCGTACTGACTATCGCTCACCCGACACTCAAACACCGATAATTGCACACGTTGCCCATAATCCTTACAGACAGTCGCCACCTTCCGCAATCGTCGCCGTCCTTCCTTTGTTTCCGTATTCACATCATAAGTGACTAAGATATCCATCGGTTTATTTCTGAATAAAAGGTTGATAACTGGGCACATCACCGCGTAAATGACGGGCTAATAATCGGGCTTGAACGTGAGGAATCAAACCAAACGGAGCCTTTGAATTTATAATTTGATGCTGAACTTCTTCCTGCTTGCGATTTTGGTAAGCTTCGAGTAGAGTTCGCCGCGCATCATCTACTAGATGTACCGCACCACCTGGACGCGTGACAAAATCTTTGGGTTGAATTTGTTTGCGATTAATCAGACTTAGAACTAATCTGTCAGCAAAAGGAGCACGAAATTCTTCCATCAAATCTAGAGCTAAAGCAGGTCTACCAGGGCGAAGCGTATGTAAAAAACCCATTTGGGGATCGAGTCCCACACCTTCACAGGCTGACACACAATCATTTTTTAGTAATGTATAAACGAAGGACAATAACGCATTAATCGGATCGCGAGGTGGGCGTTTATTGCGATCGAGTAGTGCGAACGTTTCGCGATTTGCCCGAATCATGCCTGTAAAGCTGCCAAAATAGGTTTTAGCCGCATAGCCTTCGATGCCCCTCAAAGTATCTAAATCGGGGGCTAGTTCAGCCTTCTGGATTGATTCTGCATGACGTTTGGCAGTTTCAGTGAGCTGGGTTCGATCGGCTGGATCTTTGGCTTCTCGTGCGGCTCTCATCACCACAGTGCGGGTATTTTGGAGTTTACCAGCTACCATGTATCGCGCAATGGCTAGAGTAGCCGCAGCATCCCGCACCGCCTCATGTTGAGCCTGACGCAACAACACATTTCCCGTTGTCGAACCCGCCAATCTCCCCTTAAATCGACCAAATTCAGACAACCACACCAAACTCCGTCCATCTTCCCCACAGCGGTGAATTAAATAAGGACTCATCAACACATTTCCAAATGTGACAATGCTCCCCAAATGATGCAGCGGAATTTGTTTTTTGACCTCCTTTTCGATTTCAACCTTGAGCGTTTCATGATCTAGACGCAAATATGCACCTTGAGTTTGAATGTAGAGCGTATTCAGAAGTTGTTTCATGGTAATAAAATTAATTGAATATATGTTTTGTTTGTAGCAACCATAAATACAAGCCATCTGGAGGGGCGGGTTTATGCGATCGATGTCGATTTCACTAAAAATCCAATTCAAACCCGCCATCTTCACTGTAAATGTTATTATTTAGTCGATCGAGAAAGGGTTATTCCGAATGCTGGATTTACTAAAACTCGCGATCGATTCTGGCATACAAGCATCAGTCAGCGAGCAGTCATCGCAACGTTTATCAGCCACAGGTGGCGGTAGTTTCTGACTGATTAAAATCTCACGAGTAGCGATAATTATCTCTTCGGTTTGGGCGCGTAGTTTAGGATCGATCTTCACTTCTCGCCGCCGTTTTGAGCCAGCATGATAAATCGCCCCCAATTGCACACCACAACCGAGCATTTCTTCCAAACATAGAGCTTGAGCGCATAGTTGAATATCATCGGCGAGTCGCGGCTTTTTACTACCAGATTTGTATTCCACTGGGTAGGGAATCTCATCTCGATTAAACTCCACCACGTCAGCAATTCCCCGAATCCCCAATCGATGACACCAGAGCGGCAAAGCACGTTCTACTCGCACGTCATCAAGTTGCTCATCGTCAGGAATATCGACCTTTTCATGGACTCTTTGCCCCCGTAGCGTGTAGATATTTTCATCCCAAACTTGTTCGATATGAATCAACGCAAATTGGCGCGGACAATAAGCATAGTGCTGAAGGGCACTAATCATCACATAATCTTCTGAATCTGGCACAATAGGCACAAAAAATAGGTATCCTATTTAAAGAGTACCCATTTGATGAAGTATAAATATCAATATTTTGTTTTACGATCCAGTTAAAACTTGTTGAGCGGTTAAATTAAATTGACTAAATTGAGGCGATTTGATGATTTGTTCGGCTGTATAAACTTGTTCTTCGTACAATCCTTCTACCAGTTCTAAAATCGTCACCTTATCTAAAATCGGATCGACAATCCAATATTCAGGAATCTGTCTAGCTGCATATTCCGATCTTTTGTAGCGATAATCTCTTTTTTCTTGATTGGGGCTAACTACTTCCACAACCAAAGTAGGTGGGGGCATATCCCCTAAGATTATTGAGCTATCAGTTTCGCTTAATTTTAGTGCTAAATTTTCTGAAAGAACCATTAGATCTGGTATCCTGGCAGTCGATCTTCCGCCAATTACTGCGATCGCTAATTTATTCATGAGTAGTCTTGGTGATATCCCTAATTTAAAAAAGTAGGCTAATAAAGAGATAACAACTTGTTGGTTTTGAAAACTCTCTGGGGGCATTGGGATGAGTTCACCATTAACAAGTTCACAAAGAGTATCAGTGCCATCGTCGTATTTGAGGTATTCCTCAATGCTCATGAATTTAGTTCCAACAGGCATAGATCTTAAACTACCTATATTTAGGGATAATCTAACTAATACCTATTTTAATTGATTTCTTACCACCAGATCCCCGACTTCTTCGAGAAGTCGAGGATCTTATCATCTAGCGTAGATAATTTACTTAACTAGGGATGTTAAAGTTACACCAGTTGGTAAATCATCCTCTTGAATTGTCACCGTATAATCTGTGAATTTACGAGGAACATTTACCGATGGTTTTAGTTCTGGTTTGATGCGATCGAACAACACATGCGCCGGAGCATTACCCAGTTTATTCTCATGAGAAAAGATGTATAAACCACGTAAAGCCATCAATCCGCGACTGGCAGATCGATCGAGATCCCACATATTCATCAAGGCATCCCAGAATAATTTTAGATCTGTTTCATCTACTTTAGTCTGAGATGCTAAACAAGCAGAATAAAACCCATGCCCCTGATATAATCCATAAGGAATTAAAGTTTTGCGCCCAATTGTTTGCAATTTTTCGCGATCTTTAGGATCGGTAACAGCTACACGAGTAACAGCTAAATCTTGAGGTAATACAGGGTCGATCGATCGAGCAAAAGTCAACTGAATTGGGCCGCGAACTTGCCCAGCATTTAAGCCTGTACTCATCACCGCACCAAACATCCGCACATCATAATAATTCTCGCACATCCATTTTCGTGCTTTCTCAGTATTATCTCGGTTTTTATCGGGCTTACCTGCCTTTTTAATTACTCCATCGATTAATTTCTTAACTGCTTTGTTTTCATAGAGTTCACTCATTTGTTCATAGGCTTCTTTTAGTTCTGCATCTCCTAGCTCACCTGTATATACTAAAGTGGCTACCACATCCTCACTATCGTCGCCTTCAATATCATTAAAAGTAAAAGCATCTGCTAATAGATGTTTTTGCTCGCGGATAATTTCAATTAAAGATTCATCCTTGATTGGTTCGGTAACTGGTTTACCTGTTTTTAATTCTTGCTCGGTATAAGCGCGACGAATACTGTCATTCAAAACACCATGATGTTCGATAAAGATTTTGAGTCTGGTTTTTTGATCCTCTGTTGCCTCATATTCAGAGAAGGTCGAAATATAGTTGCGAACCTTCCGTTTCAAACAGACATCAGTTACTAATCCATGCGATGTTTCGGCATCTGTACGAGGCATATTGCCGCCATCTGGATCGCCGTTGGGGTTGCCATCAGTAACGTCAAATAACAGAATAAAATCGTGGCGTTTGTTGGGATCTAAATGTACGTTCATGATTGATGCTCCTGATGAGTAGTTGACGGTTGGTCAGCGGTTTCAACCGCTGCTGGTGTTGCAAAATCCGCCTGTCTTGAAAAGGTGCTCCACTTGGGGAAACCCCAAGACCGCACTTTTCGCTACGCGGACTAAAATTAGTACAAATATCGATTAAGAATTAGCTTTCAGTGCTTTGGCAGCTTTAGCCGCATTCATTGCAGCTCGATTGAATGCTCGTTGATGGTAATAACCCAGCGCAAAAATTGCTTGCGATCCGACATTTAGAGTGTTTGGTAATTTACCCTCATTGAAATGAGACATAATTTCTTCTAGTTGCTCCTCCCGTAATTTATTAATACCTGGAGCATTTTTCCTAAGTTTGCCTAAATGGGATTGTACCCCACGCAATAATGGCGAAAATGCTTTAGCAGGTGTACTTGAAGCTGCTCCATAATATCGATCGACTAAAGAAGCATTTATATTACCTAAAGCAGAACGTTGAACCGCTTCTAGTTCTGCTAAGAGTCGCCCACAATGATAAGCGGCTTTTTCCTGTCCCTCTAATTGGGGATTGAGGTTTAATGATTCCATTTCAGACATGGCAATTTTTCCTTGACTAATCAGAATAAGTTTGATGAAAACAGCACGAGGATAGGTAATATCCTGCTCGGCACGATTGCGGCGAACTAGTTTGACTAATAAGTCATCAGCTAATCTGCTTCCATGTAGAGCGTGGCGGATTAATGTAGTCGGAACTGTCGGTTGCATTTCCTTTTTAATAGTTTCATAATCTGGCTTTCGACCCTTTTTATTAGTACGTATCAAACTAATGGATATTTCACTAATACTTAACGGCTTGCCAACGTCACCATTCTCATCAACAATTTTTTGATTTCCAAACCATTGCTGAAGATTGCTATGAACGTTATCGATAGTTGTTTCTAGCCAATCTCTGACTACAGATCGAGCCATGCTAGCTGTCAATGATAGTGCATAAAATTCTTGACTTTCTACACCATACATTTGACTAGCTGAGAATGGAGATGCTAAGAGATTCTTGACATCTTCAATATCAGGATTATTGAAAAAACTAATTGGGTTAAATTCAGTCTTTTCTTTAGTCCAAAATACATAAGCTGTCGAACCAATATACATCCGGTGTCGCTCGTCTGACAAGAGATAATTTAGAGCTTTAGCAAATTTCTCCGCCGCATCTCTAGAAATCGGTGAAGTGAGAGAATTTTCTAATCCATAAGATGTGAAAGGTTTCTTATTTGCTGAGACTAGTTCTGTCCCAGAAGGCTGTCCCCCAATTAACCCTCGAATTGATTCTGGCATTCTTTGAACGACAGAAGATAATTCTCCAGTAACCAAACACAACATTTTCTTAGAAGAATCTTCTTCATCACTCGACTTTGACGTGTATTTTTCCCAGAATTTCTCAATAGACTTAATTGATAAGGCTGCATCACCTAAAATTTCACCACTAACCCTAAATGTCAAATTGTCTTCTGGACTAAATCCACTAGGAATTAATTTTTGATTAGATAGATTCCATGTAGACAAGAATTTAGTTACTGCGCTTAGTTTTTCCTCTCCAGTTTCGGCATGACAATGAATCATCAGTTCCTTGAAACTTGCATGACACTTAATAGCACGCTCTGGATCTGATTTAGCCCGAACAATTCCCAAAATATACTCACCATTATCAACAAGTAATTGAGGGTTAGGCTTAACTCCTGCTCTTTTGATATAAGGTGCAATAATTTCTTTGCCCTTTTTAGATTTAGACTCTCCACCTATTGGAACAAAACCGATAAGTGAACCATCCGTAGCTAAATCGATAAACCAGCTAACATTAATTTTGCGATAGTTAACTGGTGGTAAAGTCATTTGCTCTTCAGCAAATTCCTTGAGTTTAGTTAGAATCATACTGCTACCTCTGGAATGCGTAGAACACCCTTATCCAGCCGCGCTCGGAAAAATCGAGGTTTAGCAGTACCTTTGGTGACTCTCCCGCCATTTTCATCATGAGTGAGAAACTCTAGTTGTTTAGCTTCAGGATCGATCGTAAAATCCAAATCCCACAGCATTAAACCAAGCTCATCACTGTGATTAATCGTCGGTTCTGTGCTGTCTGGATTGCTAAAATAAGCACTAAATTCTCGCGTACCTAAATAGGGCTGATGATGACATTGCCCTTTAGCTACTCTGCGCCGAAATTGATCCCGATATTTAGCTACATCCGCATTTGCATGGGGCTTGAGCATAATATCAGCAGAGATAATATAAGCAACATCCCGTAGGCAGAGCGAATGGCGTTGACATCTATTTTTAGCCTCATTGTCATCAGCAAAGTAATGATAGCTCTCATCTTTTGCTGCGCTAGCACTTTGCCAGTCGTTGATCTCATTCCGCAGGATCGAAAAGTGACGAATCGGTTTTAACACCTTAATTTCTCGCACTTTCCAGCTAAATTCCGGCTTCCAGAAAATTGCTTCTAATACGCCTCTAGCCGCGCTGGGAGTCATCACGGGATAACTTACCCGCTCTGCACCAAATTCAGGGCGCGTGAAGAGTGCCCCCTGCTCGCTCCAAACTTTCACCACTAATGGTGAGTTAAAATTACTCATCGATGCTGCCCCTAATTGTTATGAATCAGATTTACTGAGTACCGCACGATTGAAATCGTCGCTTGTATTGCAAAGTCTGCCTACGCAGACTAGAAATCCTAATCCGCGTAGGCGGTTTTTGCAACATGAGCAGCGGTTTGAACCGCTGACTAGACTATAAAATTAAATCCGCCGGATCGCGAACGATCGCATTTGCGCCGATACTGATACCTGTTACCTCGTCATAATCGCCTTCCCAGAGCCAAATTCCAGGGCTAATTTCTCGTCGCAGATCTACTGACTGCTTGAATTCTCGATCGCGTAAGCTCACTAAATAAGGCTGAAGAGCCTGATAATTAGTAAACTTCGCTCCGTACCGTTCAATGTTTTTGAGCAGCTTCCTCGCCTTGTCGTCATAGGCTATGACAACGGGATGAGTGATATCCTGAATAAGTTGGAATTTTGTGGCTGTCTCTGGGTAGTTGAGTACCGCTCGATATTTTTGTACCTCCTTTCCATCTGTAGTATCTACACCTTGATATAGTTCCCTGAAATAAGATTGAAATATACTTGGATCGTTAAAATCTGGATTTTGCCCAATTAAATTCTTTGTCAGCGCAACCGCCGTAGCATATTCACCCTGGGGAGTTTTGCCATCTTGAGGCTCGAAGATAACTACTCTTCCTTTGTCTAGCTTACCTGCACTATTTTTCAGTTTACCTTCCCGATTGCATCTACCTGCGGCTTGAACGATCCGATCGAGTGGCCCCAATGCTCGATATACTAAGGGAAAATCTAGATCTACACCTGCTTCTACGACTTGAGTAGAAATTAACCAACAAGGAAGATCTGTTTTTAGTCTCGATCGAACTTCGTCTAAAACTTTGCGCCGATGTGTACCACAGAGCAAGGTAGAAAGATGAAATATTGACTCTTTTTGCTCGAATGTTTCTGTAAATTCCTTTAGCAAATCTAAAGCGTCTTTACGAGTATTGAGAATTACCAAACCCTGTTTGTTATCACCTGCATCTGCGACAACATCAGCCCAATTCCAAGCATTTACAGATATTTGATAATTTACACGACTGAGTTGTCGAAAATGGTCTGTGGCTATATGAGGTGGGATAATATCTTTGATGCTAGGAAATCCCTTGAGATAAGGATTCTCACCTTCCAATGCTGGTTGGGTAGCAGTACAGAGAATAACTGTGACATTATATCGATCGACTAGTTCTTGCAGAACACTCACGATCGGCTCTAATAATCTAATCGGTAAAGTCTGCACCTCATCCAATATAATTACACTATTCACAATATTATGTAACTTTCGACAGCGGCTAGTCTTATTATGAAATAAGCTCTCGAATAGTTGGACTGTAGTAGTTACAATTAATGGTGCATTCCAGTTTTGAGTAGCTAATCGTGCTTGTGCTTGGGCTGCTTTAGCATCCTCATCATCTACTGTTGTTTTCGTCGCGCTGTGATGTTCTAAAATTGCTTCATTGCCAAAGATTTCGCGATATACCCCAACTGTCTGCTCAATAATGCTGGTATAAGGGACGGCGATAATTACTCGATCTATTTTGTGCTTAACAGCGTGTTTAAGTGCGAAGGCTAATCCACTGCGAGTTTTCCCACCACCAGTTGGCACTGCTAATCTAAATACACCTCGATCTTCCTCTGCTCGATCGATACAATATTGATAAACTTCAGCCCGAATTCGATTGACATCTGTTTGCTCTGTGGCTGTATTTGCTAATAGTTGTTTTTGGCTGTTTTCTAGTTTCTCCCATAGTTCTGATACAATTGCTGCTGGTTTTCTCAATAGCGATTGTTGAATATCAAAATGAGATTCAGTGTCTAAATAGTCTGCATCCAGTAAACAGGAAAATAATAGTCTGATAAATAACTCATAACTCAACGGTTCCTTAAAGTCAGCCAGAATTTCTTTTAAATCTAGATCGGCTGTTAATTTGATTCCGTCTGCTGCTGCGGCTTTCAGACTAGTTAAATAAGTTGCTTCTCGATCGGGGTTTGCAATACTATATCTAAGCTTACTAGTCTCTGGCAATCCAGCATGATGTCCATAAATAATCGGTGCTAATGGTGGTAAAAGCTGGAGAGCTAATTTAGCACCATATAAGGCATGAGGAACACTTTTTGGATGTTTATTACCTGATGCACATTCATCTAAATACTGCTGAAAGCCAGGATTGTACTTACCCAGATCGTGCCATAATCCAGCATATTTTCCGAGTTTTCCCGCATTTAATTTATTCGCAAACTCCTCAGTTAAATTGGCAACTTTAGCCAAATGATCCTTGAGTTGATGCCATCGATCTTCACCCTTGCTGGGCGTGTGAGCATTGAATCGATATTTCATAAGTAGAGCATAGCTGTTAGCCGTCGATTTGATTCAGAGATCTCCCAAATCCGATCCGATCGAGTCGATTGATGATGCGGGTAACTAGGGTAGCATCAACGACGGGTTTAGTGACAAAATCATCGGCACCAGCGGCAAAAACTCGATTGCTAGCGATGGCTTCGGCGTGAGCGGTGAGAAATAGAATCGGTAGCATCGCCCACCGTGGATCGGTGCGTACCGCCCGACACAGATCGATCCCGTCGTGGGTGGGCATATCCAAATCGAGAATCAATAAATCGGGGGTGGAAGCCTCCAGCGTTTCCCAAAAGCGGCGGGGTTCGGATAGTGTCGTCACTGTCATCCCCTGTAGCGATAATAGGGCACTGACTCCTTCTAGGATCGCTCGATCGTCATCGACGATCGTCACTCTGACTTGCTGCTTCTGCACAGAGACTCCACCAACGGTACGAGCTTGCTGGATAACTCGATCGACAGCCAGCAAAATCTCTCCGGCGGGCATCGGTTTCGAGAGAAATAGTCTGGCACCCCTACGCGCAACTTCGATGCGTTGACGCAGCCGTTGAGTGCCATTGGCACTCAATGTTCGTTCGGATACCGAGTGGTGGGGTTGACTAATCGCCACAACGGGAATATTTGGATAATCCCGCTCTAATTCAGATAATACAGCTAACCCGGCGGTAATTTGTGGGAAACAGTCTAGATCGAGGACAATCGCCTCTGGTGCTCGATCTAATTGACTAGATACTAACTCAGTCGCACCGACAATCTCAAAACTACCTGGATTGGTAGATATTAAAGATGAGGCTAAATCTGTCTCCGCAGTGATGACAAGCAACCACGGCGATCGATCGCCGTGCCGATCCCCCGTCGCCCCATCCCCGCCGATTCCATCTTGCCCATCCACGGGTTTTTTACTGGTAATCTCTTGCCGTAATTTGTCTACTCCGCTTTGCAACTGGGGAATCTGGGCGGGAGTGAGCGCGGTATTTAGAGCCAGTACTAATTCAATTTGTCTGGCGACTTGGGAACCCAGTGGTAAGCCAAAGGTACCTAAAGCACCAGCGAGATTGTGTGCGGAGTGCCAAGCTTGGTGGCGGATTTCGGGAGTCAATGACAGATCTTGGAGTGCGACAATGGCTCGCTCGATCGTGGCTACTCGATCGAGCATTTGCGCGTAATGTCGGTTCCAGATCTCGGTGAGAAAGTTGGGGATCGCGGAGACTTCCGACGTAACACTAGCACCTGGAGCCTCTCCCCGCGCAAATCGTGGTAGTGGCGTCGCTACTGGCGCATCTACTGAGGTTTCCAGCCCGATCTGGCGATCTTTCGATCGGACTTGTCTGTATACTACAGGTTCGCCCTGTTTGAGTCGATAGCCCATGCCATAGACGGTTTCGACAAAATTGGTGGGTGCACCTGCGGCTTTGAGTTTGTGCCTGAGTCCCTTAATATGAGTGCGGACAGCCTCTTCACTCGGTACATCTTCATATGCCCACAAGTGCTCTAAAATCGCTCCACAACTAAATAAATGCCGACTGTACCGCAGAAAAAGTTCGAGTAGGGAGTACTCCTTTGGGGTGAGATTGAGGAGTTGGTGCTGGTAAGTGACTTCGTAGTTGCGCGGATCGAGGGTGAGATGTTCCCAAGTCAAGACAGGGCGAGCGCGATCGTTTCCGCGTCTGAGCAGGGCGCGAATTCGGGCACACAACTCTTCTGGCTCGAAAGGTTTGACGACATAATCATCCGCGCCAGCATCTAAACCAATCGCTCGATCGTGTTTGCTATCCTTACTTGTGAGCAGCAAAATCGGCATCATATAGCCACGCGATCGCACATGACGACAAATACTAATCCCATCGAGCTTGGGCAAAACCGCATCTAGCAGCAGCAGATCGTAGTCGAATGCTTCGATAAAGTCTAATCCGGCTTGTCCATCATTAGCAATCTCCACAGCATACTTCTGTTCGGAGAGGATAATTTTGAGTGCCTCAGCCACTGCTCGATCGTCTTCAACTACTAAAATCTTCACGATCTCTACCTGGTATCATGCTTGTCTCAACCAACCCTCAGCTATATTAGAGTTTCCAGCCCAGAGTTGTCGCAATTTGTTGGGCTAATTCTAACGGACTAAATGGTTTGGCGATCGTCGATCGAATCCCAAGTTGTTGATAGTTTTGGCGATCGGTTGTTTGAACTTTGGCAGTCAGCAAAATCACTGGAATCGCTTTCGTGAATGGATTAGCTTGAAGCCGACTGAAGGTATCTAAACCATCCATATCTGGCATCATCACATCCAATAAAATCGCATCTGGTTGTTCCCGCTCGGCGGTGGCTAATCCTTCTAATCCAGAACCAGCAATACTTACCTCCCAACCTGCTACAGTTTCTAGACAAATTTGAGCAACTTCTTGGATCGATGGTTCGTTATCAACTACTAAGATCCGTTTATTACTCACACTATTACCTCTGCTAATATGCTCACTCGGTCGCAAACGATTATCACCTATCTCGCCAAGCTGGACGATACTGGATCGATCGAATCCTACTTACTTAGATCGTCGCATATTTATCAGGGACGAATCTAAATAGATTGTGAAATTTTATCAAATCAGAGCACAGTAGATCTCCGGTGAAAGTCCGAGGTTAACTTTGATGAGAGGGTAGAGGGTAGGGGATAGGGGATAGGGAATAGGGAATAGTAGAGGGTAGGGTGTGTTAGGCGCAAGCCGTAACGCACCATTCCAGATTTTTGATGTGGTGGATTAGATCGCAAACCGCTGTATCTTCTATTTATTCGCTTCACCAGATGTTTGCGATTCAATTCTCTGGACTAAATTTGCTTCCCACTGAGGATCGGTAGGATCGATCGTTATCATCCGTCCCGACGCTTTAGATCGATCTACATACACATGAAAAGCCTGAATATCTTCACGATAGGTAAGCATATATTGACGTAGCTCATCAAGCTCCATTGTTTCATAATTAGGTGATGTCATGGCTCTCTTGAAAAGGTGCTCCACTTGGGGAAACCCCAAGTGGAGCACTTTTCGCTAATACCCTCCTGTGGGCTTAATCTCAAAATCACTTTCCCCTGCAATCACGTACACATTTTTCGTCCGCTCATCAATTCTAACAAGTTGTATTGTATAGATCTAAATTGCCAGCCAGGATAAATTACGTTAGTCAATCGATAGCAAAGTCGATAAAGACCTTGAGCTTGTTCGTTGGTGACGTTACCCACCATCAACGCTTGGGCGTATGATGGGGACTTCCTTCAAGGTTTTCACGCTTCAATGGCTGGGTATCCCCGAAGCCTCCACGCGCAGACAAGATGAGTCCCACCTCGTTTAATGCTCGATTGAGAATGTTGACCGCCGCATTTTCATCGCGATCCATACTCAGTCCACATTTCGGACATTCATGCAGACGAACAGATAATGTTTTCGGAACTTTTATGCCACAACTAGAACAATTCTGACTCGTACCATGTGGATTGACTTTCAACACATGAACGCCGCGTTTGACCGCCACTGCGTTTAAAATATTGATAAAAGCTCCCCACGCTGCATCTAGAATTGATTTGCTCAAACGACTTTTAGCCAATCCCTTAATATTGAGATCTTCAACAGCGATTAAGTCATATTTTTTGACTAAATCGTGTGCGGTGTTGTAATGAAAGTTTTGTCGCTGTCTACCAATTTGTTGATGGATTCTAGCAATTCGATTTTGTTGTTTTGTATGATGATGTGACCCCTTTTGTTTTCTAGCTAATTTTCGTTGCTGACGAGCTAATTTACCTTGAGCCTTTCGGTAGAACTGTGGGATAGGAACGGCCGCACCTCCGCTGGTTGTCAAGAACTCTTTCAAACCAACATCAGCACCTACAGCCGATTTAATCTCTGATAGAGGGATCGTTGATGGGACTGAATCATCCTGCATTGAAATACAGCAATACCAGCCATCAGCCTTCTTCACTATCGCACAAGTTTTAAGTACAAACCCATCTGGTAATGGGCGATGTACTACTACTTTCATTTGACCGATTTTTGAGAGTTTCAAAACTCCGTCAATCAAATGTGCCCCAGCTTTAAGACTATTGATTCGAGGATAGACAAATGACCGTAGTTCCCCAGGTTTTTTAAACTGAGGGCGACCACCACGCTTACCACTAGCATCAGGAATTAGCCATCTTTCCCAAGCTTTATTTAGCCGCTGTAAATTTACTTGCTGTGACTCTGCCCAAATCTGTCGATATTCAGGAAACAAGACTTTCGTTTGCTTGAGATCTGATTGCTGAGTATAGTAGTTGACCCGTTCGGGAATGTCACCAATCGGCTCAGAGACCAGCGAACACCTATCGATTTGTGAGCGAGTACGTCGTAGATAGTCTAACCGCTGCCCTAATGAATAATTCCAATGTCTTCTTAAAAGTTCTAAGGTTTATGTCGAACAGCAATCATCCCCTACAAGCTGAAGGGATGACCGCAATTCCCCACCCGCTAATCCTTCGGATATAACGGGCGACCCCTTGCAGAAGAAGTTCGGTTCCATTTTACTAGAATTTCTTAAATGCTAAGGTGACATTGTGCCCGCCAAAACCGAAGGAATTGGAGAGGACGACATCGACATTGGCGGCGCGACTGACATGGGGGACATAATCGAGATCGCAACCTGCTTCGGGATTTTCGAGATTGATCGTGGGGGGGATAATGCCGTGATGGATGGCGAGGGCGGAAGCAACGCCTTCGATTCCACCTGCACCGCCGAGGAGGTGTCCAGTCATAGATTTGGTAGAACTGACGGCGATCTTGTACGCATGGTCGCCCAGAGCCTTTTTGATGGCGGCTGTTTCGGTGGGGTCGTTGATGGGTGTGCTGGTACCGTGAGCGTTGATATAGCTGACGGCTTCAGGTGCTAGTCTGGCATCTTTGAGACACAGAGACATCGCTCGGGCGGCGTCGATCCCGCCAGGAGTCTGTCCGGTCATGTGATACGCATCGCAGGTCATGGCGTAGCCGACGACTTCGGCATAGATTCTCGCGCCGCGATTTACGGCGTGTTCGAGTTCTTCTAATACTAAGATGCCCGAACCCTCTCCCATCACAAATCCATCGCGTCCAGTATCAAAGGGGCGACAAGCGTGGAGGGGGTCGTCGTTGCGAGTGGAGACTGCTTTGCAAGCGGCAAATCCGGCGATGCCCAGCGGTGTAATTGCTGCTTCTGTACCGCCGCAAATCATCGCTGTGGCGTAGTCCCCCTGAATTAGTCTAAATGCTTCACCGATCGCGTTTGCACCTGCTGCACAGGCAGTTACGGTACAACAGTTGGGGCCTTTGGCACCGATTTCGATCGCGACGAGTCCGGCTGCCATATTCGCGATCATCATCGGAATCATGAAGGGACTACAACGGCTCGGCCCTTTGGTGAGATAGATTTCTTGTTGGTCTTCGAGGATTTTGAGACCGCCGATCCCCGTACCGATGGTAACACCGACTCGATCGGCATTGGTACTATCGATCGTCAAGCCCGAATCGACGATTGCTTGCTTGGTGGCGCAGACAGCCAGTTGAGCAAACCTATCCATCCGTTTGGCAGCTTTTTTTTCTAGATACAGGAGTGGATCAAAATTTTTGAGTTCTCCAGCAATTCGACAATCGTGTTTTGATGCGTCAAAGTGGGTAATCATGCCAATCCCATTCCGCCCACTCACTAAGCCTTCCCAATATTCAGCTAAGGTGTTGCCAATGGGCGTGATTGCCCCTAAACCAGTAATAACTACACGTTTGCGATAGCTGTGCTGTCCTTGCGGATCGGAATTTGCCATGGTGGATGTCAGAGATGAGATGTGGGGTGTGGGGATAGATAGGGGCTGTGCTCATGCGGAGGAAGTCTCCGCATCGCGGCACCGCATATCATGATTTCCGCGTAGCGGTACTAGCTTTGTTTGGTGTTGATATAGTCAACTACAGATTGAACTGTTTGGAGTTTTTCGGCTTCTTCGTCGGGAATTTCGACATCGAATTCTTCTTCTAGTGCCATTACCAGTTCGACGACATCGAGGGAGTCGGCTCCGAGATCGTCGGTGAAATTGGCTTCGGGAGTGATTTTGCTGGCGTCTACTTCCAATTTATCTGCAATTACGGCTTGTACTTTAGCCAATACATCTACGCTCATATAAGTTCCTGGTTGACGTGAATAATGATAATTAAGGCGATCGTACCCGATTCTGTTCCCTGCTTTGCTTCTTGTTAGTCCGGTAAAGCCGGAGAAGAGATGGCACTTTGGACTTTGGGGGTACGCCAATGGCACTCTACATCTTATATGAAAATGCACGATAGCAGCATAGTGGGTTTTGTGTTGCTAGTTGTTCGGGGTGCTTGTATTGCTTATCGGCAAACGAAGAGAACTTGCGGGTTGCGGATTTTATTGGCGGGGACAGAACCCGGATCTGGGGGTTCCGACCCCCAGACCCCCCGTTGAGAGGCGGAACGCCGCCTCTCAAACTCTCCTGCGTAAGGATTGATTTGTGGGAAGCGGAGCGCGCTTCGCATTAGTGCTTGGACTTTGGATTACTAGTATTGGGTAATCGTTGTTGGCGATACTCTGCCGTTGAGCACAGCCTGCGTCTGAGCGCAATCGCTATCAAAGTCATCCGATCGTAGATAAACTCACATCTTGCACCAGTTTGAATATACTATTGCTTAGTATAGATCCAGGGTACCCATAAGGGGCACCCCTACACAATTAACCTGTAGGGGTGCCCCTTGTGGGTACCCTCAGATCTATGCTTTCACTAGTCTCTACGTATTGGTGCAAGATGTGAGTAAACTTACCTTAACAGGGGTACCCTAAAGCCTAAAACCTAAAACCTAAAACCTAATCCCTAAACCCTAATCCCTAATCCCTAATCCCTAATCCCTAACCTTGTACTTTTGGAATTGCGATCGCTTTGATTACTTCGGTAAAATCAGATTCACTAACTAGGGGGATTAGTTGCTGTAAATAGGGTTGATAGCGAAATAGTTCATAATCTCGATCGAGTAGATATTGAGCGACGGCTAAATTGATGCCTTTACTGGTGTAACTATTATAAATAATCGTCGGTGCAAATTTAGCCAGAGTTTGTTCGCCGCCGCTGAGGATTGCGAGTTCACTACCTTCGGTGGAGATTTTGATTATCTCTAATCGCTCGATGCCTGTTTGCTCGATAAATGTATCGAGAGTCATGCAGATAACTTCTTCTGTTTGAGTTGCTGACTCATTCGGAGCGACTGCGGCTAGATAGTTGAGTTCGCTACTAGTCTGCAAAACTAAGTGAGCATTACCATTGCGATCGCTCATAGCATTTTTAAAAACCTGGACATTTTTAATTTCATCGATCCGACAAGTTTCGTTCAGAAGATCGATCGATTCACTAAATGGTTCGATCGCATATACTATTCCATTTTTACCAACTCTGTGTGCGGCACTAAAAGTATAGATCCCCACATTGGCACCGATGTCGATGACGTTCATTCCAGGTTGAAGATATTGTCGCCAAAACTCTAGTTCTCGCTCGAACCAATCCCCTTGAGCGAGTAAACATCGAGTGGTCGGACTCTGGAGACTAGCAGGTACTGCTAATGAAATATCTCGCCGCTCAATGGGAGAAATACCACCACCAAATGGGATATAAGTCCACGGACTATCGATCGCTAAATGTGTCCACCGCCAGGGGTTTTTATCCAATCGCTGACGACCATAATCCCAGCCCACTTGTTGCCAATAACTAGCTACTTCTGGCTGTTCTAAATCTCGATAAGCTAGATATAATGCTTGCAAAATAGTCGGATGATCTAAAGCTAAGTCACCAGCCCGATGTAGATAAACTAATCCTTCTAATTCTCGATCTCCAATGCTATAAATTCCGAGTCTAATATTCGGAAAAATCAGATCTGGCATGAGTTGATTGATTAAATGTAACAACCGGATTCCAGTATGATTATCTAGCGTAATTTGAGTACGGCAAAGTACCTCGGATAGTAAAAGCATGGCTTGAGCATAGCCATTTTCTGTATTTAATATCCGTTGGAGTTGTTCGCTTCTACCATTAGTGATATGAGTGCATGTCAAGGGCGGAATATAAACAATTCCAGGCGCGATTTCTGCTGCGGTATAAGTAGGTTGGAGATTATTAATAAAGGCACTAAAGGCAATCTGGGCAGCTTCACTATAATTACCCAACATACAGTTGAGTAAGGCTAGATGTGCAGCACACAAAGGGTGCTGGTTCAACTCAGATCCGGCTTGTACCGCATCAAAAGCGATTTCGACATACAATCCATGTGCTAGGGAGTTATCGCAGCTTTCGGCGGCAACTAAGGCGGCGACGGCTAAATTATTCCAATCTAAGGCTGTTTGAGGTTCCTCCCACTGACAATCATCTAAAATCTCAGTGAGTTGCCCAGTTGCTGTCGGGGAGATTTCGACTCGATTATGTTTGACATATTCTAAGTACGCAGTTTTGGGATCGAAATCCATCACCATATTATTAATTTAAAGTAGTGTCAAATTGCGGAGTTTGTCCGGTCGGGTTTCCCGACCATGGAACGAACCCAAGCTAGACATTTAGGGTAGGGAGTGAATGGTGAATGGTGGATGGTGAATCGCAAGCTGTCAATTATCAACTATCAACTGTTTATAACTATGGGATTCAATCGTATCACAACACTCGGCAACACTAGCACGTTCCGTCATGGAGAGAACTAGAGCTTGATAGGCTGACCAATGTGTTTGAATTAGAGTTTTAGCTTGGAGTGTGGCTAAATTTTCCTGGTTGACTATTTCCTGTTGCTGTTTACCTGCTAACAACAAGATCTGCCGGATTTTTTGGCGATCTTCGCTACCGCCTTGAGATTGATTCTCGGTTTGCGAAGACTTACCAACAGACATCAATTTTTCCGCAGCAATTCCCGCCATGCAGACAGTAAAATAATGTTGTTGTAGTAGTCGATCTGATTTGTCTGTCTGTGGCGGCGTAAACATCACTCCACCCTGTTCTAACTGCCCTACTTTCATCGATTCCCACGCGCTGAGTGTATATCCAGTAATCGGAATATCGAGTAGATAAGCAACTAAAAAATGTCCGGCTTCATGATTGATAATTCGTTGGCGATATTCTGGATTAGTACCAGCGATTGCATCAATAATTAGGGTAGCTGCCGTACTTTTGAGGAAAAAGTTATCTACAGTCGCTCCAACAACGATCGCAAAAATACCTAAAATCGGTACTGTAGAAGAAATATTGAGTAGGGGTGCGACTAAACTAGATACCGTCATCCCAAATACACATATTGCTACTAAATTAAAGGAGATTTGTTCGGTTGGATTGTTGGAATTCATCAATAGTGAAAATGGTGAATGGTGAATGGTGCGGGAACTAAAGCCTAAAGCCTAAAGCCTAACACCTGACTTTCGCAGGAGATTTATTTACGATTGTGACGGGGTAAATTGCCACTGGCGCGGAGATAGCGAGCGATATCGATGCCGAGTACCGAGCTGACTGTACCAGTACGTAAGTCTACTGTGGCGCGTCCGTTAATCCCAACTAAATTCCCCCGATTGTCGAGTACTGGCCCACCACTCATGCCTGGTAAGGCATTAACTGTATATATTAGAGTATAACCATCGCGCTCGTGCTGGCGATCGATTCGTCCCGATAGATTGCCGACCAAAAACTGATATGTTCGAGTCGGTAGTGTCGGGCTAGGATCTGCCCAGCCAGATACATATAGTGTTTCGCCCTCAGTCAACTTGTCGGAATTACCAATTGCGGCGACTGGATAACGATAACGACTCTGGAATTCTAAAATAGCTAAATCTAGCTTCCCTACTCTGACGATCTTGCTCGTGGGGACTAGATGTTTTTGTCCATCCCTAGTCCGAATCGTAAATGATTTAGGGGTGGGTAATAGACTGACTACATGCCAATTACTCAAAACGATATATCGATGCTCTAGGGGAGATGCGCCAACACCCCGATCCTCGATTAGCACTCCAGAACCACTATTTGCACCATCAATCCGCACTGTGACTGTTTTGGCAATCTCACTCACATTTGGCATCAATATCTGCCAGAGGATGCGACCGATAAAGCCTCCCGCAGCCACGATTGTGATGATATTTACTACCCAGCTAGTTAGATTATTTTGACGCAATTTCATTTGTTCGCGCTAATCGTTCGATGCTGAGGTAGAGGTGAAGTAGGGGGGAGCATTGAGGAATGGTGAAAATTATGGATGACTATTTTGCTAATAGTCGATCGATACTAACATAAGCATCGCCATTGCGATATCTAATTAATTGTTCCCCACTCAATTGAATAATGCGTCCCGAAGCCCGCGCGCGCAGATCGAGCATCTGTTGGAGCATCACCGCAGAATCAGTACCTCTAGGAAGTGTTACCAATACACTAGTCTTGGGACAAGTATTTCCACTTACGCCCGTATCGACACACAGCACCGGATAGCTATTGACGTTGCCAGTCCGAATAAATCTTAACTTACTATCGCGATTGAATCGATCGAGCCTAGTAGATACTTCGTCGCAGCGTTGACTCACACTATTGTATCGCCCCGTAAAGGACTTGACCCAATGAATCATCGGGATACTACCCCTGACTGTGCGGACGACTGTAGTAGGCACTTCACCAACTAATTCACAGCTAAACTTGCGACTCGATTGAGCTAGGCTCGGCGGTGAGGATGGGGGCACGATTGCGAGGATCGTACCCAGGATGAAAACACCAGCAAATTTATGGATTGGGGATAGCATTCTAAATGTCACGGGTGGGTGCAATTGTTTCAGGGCTTTTGCAGTGGTATCGCGATGAGTCGTCAACACCAAGCTGCACAGCGATTCGATCGTTTTTAATTTATCACCTATTATAGGGGTAGTTAGAATGTATTCTGATTAACTCCATACCGTAAAAATACTGAATCTGACCTCGCAAAATCAGCTAAATGTCTTATTCAACTTGCGATCGCGATCGCAGCATTTTTTGCAAATATATGCTTACTCCCTTTCCGGCACAAGAGTATAGGTGTTTAGCCGCTATAAAGCTTATCCTGTAAGGGTTTATAGCTCATAATCTTATCACAGGAAGGGAGTAGTATTATCTAAGCACTAGCTCTACCAGAGCGTCGTCTTTTATCCTCAGTCAGACTCGACCTTTTCCGCCGTGGGTTACTAATCTCAGTTCGTATGCTCAACCAAATAATTTATCATTACAATATCCTTAAAGTTTTAGGTACGGGTAAGTCAGGGACTACTTATTTAGCAAAAGACTTAGACTCGATCGATTCCCCATTTTATCTAGTCAAACAGCTCACCTATGACAATCTCGATCCGATATTTTTACCACTAATCGAACAATCATTTGATGTTCAAGGAACGATCTCACATCGAGTTGGACAGCACTCCCAAATTCCCTCATTAGTTGCTAAATTTGAAGCAGATGGTCATAAATATCTAGTTTATGAATATATTGATGGTGAATTACTCATTCAAGAACTAACTCCAGGCTCAACTTGGAGTCAGGCGCAGGTATTATCTTTTTTAATCGAGCTAATCGAAATCTTATCTTTTATTCATCCGCTCAAATATATTCATCAAAATATTAGTCCCCAGCATATTATTCGTCGCCAGGATAATAGTAGGTTAACATTAATTAGTTTTAGTGCTGTTCGAGATCTGGGGAATACTTGGTATCCGCCGCATTATGAGACGCATAACCTCAACGATCCGAGTTATACTTCCTACGAGCAGGAACAAAATGTATCGCATTTTAATAGTGACATTTATGCAGTTGGGACAATTGCAATTCAAGCTCTGACTGGTAAATTCCCAATTGAAAAAGATTCATATAGTTATGAATTAAAGTGGCGCGATGAAGTAACCATTAACCAAAAGTTAATCGAAATCATCAATAGAATGGTACGTCCTGACTATCGTAATCGTTATCGCTCGGCATCCGAGGTATTACAAGATCTCAAATCTTTTGAGCTGACTCAGCTACCGCCTAAATCTCATCCGCTCAAATCTCAGTTAATCATTGGTGCTGCTATCACCACCTTATTACTAGGATTTGGTGGAGTAAAATTATTTACATCGGCAAATCAGCCTCAAGTCTTATCATCAGTAACAACAATTAAGTCGCCAGCTGTAACCAATAGTGGCATTTGGAACAGCTACGTAGATAAAACAGCGAAGATCTCAGTCAAATATCCTGCTAATTGGCATCAGCAGGACATTCACAACATCGTTACGGGAGAAAATGTTATGTTTACTAATCCCAACTCTACTAAATATCGAGAAAATATCTCGATCCGAATCGAAAACTTAACGAATCCTCAGACTACTTTAGCAAGTTATACTCGATCGACGATCGCTGAGATTAATAAATATTACCAAGGTGCTAAAATTATTGAATCCAATTCGACTATTTTAGCAAAAAGACGAGCAAATTTGGTTGTGTATACAGGAAAAGATGAAAATTCACTCCCGATCGAGCATCTCGAAGTTTGGACGATCGATCGTGGTAAGGCTTATATATTAACATACAAAGCCGAACCAACTCGATATTATCAATTCTTGGCAACTGCGCTGAGGACGATCGATTCTTTTGAGATGAACTAAATTCATCAATTAAATCAATTTTAGCAATAGCTAACCTTTAAAAGTTTGTCCATTAAAAGTAGTCTGGCTAGTTAAAATTTTACTTTGTTTTAGTCGCCATCCCTGAGGCGTTTTCAACCACAGATCGCGAGATGTTTGATCGATAACAATTTTATTAAAGCCAGCAATAGTACCCTCTGTCTTTTGCTCGATCGCTACATCGATGCCGCCAGTATTGGTATCGATCGTTTTAATCGTTGCTTTATTGGACGTTAACTTAATATTAAAACGAGTGAATAAACTATTATAATGTTCGCGAAATTCTGTGAGTGTCTGTTTCCCACCTTCAGGGTTAATACTTACATAATCTTGAGTAAATAGTGCTGTGGCTCCTTTAATATCTTTACGAATGAAGGCAGCATTAATTTGATTGTAGTTTGTTTGGATAATTGGCTGAACTTTTGAATTAATATCCGCTTGTGCAGGTGCGATCGCGACGATCGCCATTGAAATCAAAGCAGTTGAAATGAGCGAACCTCTAGTAAATGAAAGAACCATTTGTAATATTAATTAACTGCTTTGCCCCGAATGACGTACCCGTTTGCTCAAAAGTTCCTAAAATTAGTGAAATTTTGATAGTTAAGATTAGTCTAGGTTCGATAGTAGCATGACTAATCTACATTCGTGTCAATACATTTACTAATTCACAAAATCCGGCTACTTCTGGTAATTGGGTGAGATACTGGGGCTGATGTGGTAATTGGGTGATGTAGTGCTCGATATTAGCGACACCAACTGAGTGTGGAAACAACTCTCGATCGAACATACTAGCATCATTTGGACTATCGCCGACAGTAATCATCTGTGTCGGGTTAATCTGCGGAAAATACTGTTTGAGTACCTGTAAAATCGCTACTCCTTTATCTTGACGCTGCGGCTTAATATGACATTGGATCGTACTAAAAGTAAAACTATAACCCCATTGTTGGCACTGAGTGGCAATTTCATCTAATTCTAAATCGCTCAAACCAGCTAAATCAAATGTCCAATCGGTAATCCGAAACTGATTATCGCTTGATTCAGCAATTTGGGGATAACGCGATTGCAATTGATAAAACCGATTTGCCAACTGTGCGCGATGCTCCTCGATACTTTCGAGCCGCGTCATCAAATCGAAGTCACCATCGCCATTAAAATATAGTCCCCCATTTTCGGCAATCGCACCTGCCACAGGGAGATAATTATTGACAGCACTCACCCAACCCGCAGATCTACCAGTAACTAGTAGTAATTTTATCCCCTTGGTGTTGACTCGCTCGATCGCTTCTAGCAGCTCCGTGGTAAATTTTCCCTCACGAGTCAGGGTACCATCGATATCTGTGGCAATCAGCCGAATATCTGTCAGTCTTGCTGGTGTTAAAGGTAGACTATCTATCACAGGAGTCGGGTTTTGTTGTTATCACTGTTCTAGGATATCCGTAAAGGGCACCTCTACGCAAACCGCTGTAAGTCGCCACCAAAAACTCTAATTCAATCGCGCAGCCATCCAAATAAATCGCCTAATGTGAGCTGAAAATCTTTGGCAAATTCAGGCACGGGTAATACATCAGTCTCTTCATCAAATACTTGGGTGGATCGATATTTGTCTAACAGCAGCATCACCCGATCGACAACTGAAGGTGCGGATTACTGAGGCAATAATGAGACTACATCGAGCGGGTACCCTGACTAGAGAGAATTTAGCTAGATTGGTTGAATGCTCCAAATCCAATCTCACTCATCTGTTCAAGCTATTAGGTGAGGATTTCAAACAAGGGTCAATGGTGCTATTAAAAGCTCTATGTAGCACCATTGACCCTTTCAAATCGACTACAGATGAAATACCCAACTCTCTACTCTCTGATTGGGAGAGTTTGACTGAATTGGAACCAGTTGAGTATGTACAAACAGTACTAGAAAATGATGAAGTATCTCTTCGAGCTAAAGCCGAAGCTGTAACGCAGGTAATTGAACTTCTTAACCCATCACAGCTAAGAAATTTGTTTAAGGGACTAGGAGCTAAAGTTACGCAGACAGTCATCGATCTTCTTAAATTGGGGCGAATCGATCGATTAGAGCCGATTTGATGGAAATCGAACAACCGAGCCTTAGTGGTGCAGAAAACTCCTGAAACGGTTACAGGGAGTAGAAAGTGGTAAAAGAGAAGAAAAGGGAGGGATCTCCACAGTGGGAAAATTGTTTTAGCAAAAAACATCGCCACTGGAATCATGATCGCAACCCCACTCT
>NZ_JBGSQZ010000133.1:0-3852 GCF_041737865.1 Chamaesiphon sp. | reverse complement strand
AATCCCAAGCTATTATCAACAAGTAATGCTTATTGATAATAGATTGGTAAAGTATCTTGTTTTGACAATTGATATTTATTGCTCAAACACATTCAGAGACTTGATTTGATGATGAGGCATAGCCTCATCGAACTCAGGTTTGGACGATCTACCGTTGCTTTGTCAGGATCTAAATGATTCGGATAAAAAAGAGATTGTAGAAATCATTCAATCCATTGATGATGAATTATTTTATCTCTATGGCGATCGTCAATATCTAGATATTCAAATCCAGTCTTTAGAACCAGTTAGAGAAAAATTAGCTCTGTTAGTATGAGTATTTTTCTTCAATCCCAACTATCAAATTATTAAAAGCGCAAACCAAATGCCAAAAATAACTCAATTCATTAAATAACATGCTGACCTACGACAGCATCTATAACTATCGAATCCCAGGTCATAACATTGACTCTCAATGTCGGCTGATAGTCCCTTCGCTGGACTCTACTCCAGCCATTTCAGAGAGAATTGGGCATGGTGTCAAAGTAATCGTTAGCGAACTTCCTGATAACCCAGGCATGAGTATCTGCAACGCTTTTAAATTTCTAGCGCATAAAATCTGCCTAGAGTTTGAAATCGATCCCCATCGATTAATTTATCTGGAGCATTGGGGTAAATGGTCGGCAGAACGAGGAGGATACGATCGCAAAACCGAAGAATACTCATTAGTTGAATTTCAAGTTAGAGATTATCATCCGTACCAACTTAATTGGAGATATTTGCTTCCAGCAGATGTCAACCTGCTCCAACAATTTTTGAAACTATATCAATAAAACTATGCCATCACTAATTAATTTGGAATCAGAGCGCGATCGACTTGTCGAGGAAATCATGGAGCTTGCCGAATCAACCTCCGCTGACGAACTTGCAGGTGCAACCGAATCGAAGGGGGCTGACGAACTACTTAGTAAATTTAACGAATTGGAAGCTGCTATCATCGATAAAGTCGATGCGATTGCGGCGGTTGTTGCTGCCCAAAAAGGTGACATTGCCTATCTGAAGTCTCGCCGCGACGAATTTACTCGTGCGATCGATCGTAAAGTCAAAGCACTTGAAAAATTCGAGAACTACCTCAAGTCGATTGTTACTAACCGTCCTGATGCCCAACTTAAAGGTAAGGATGCAACCATTAAGGTTGTCAAAAATGGCGGCATTCAACCCATTTGGCTCAATCCAGATATCGAGGAGCGAAATTTCCCCCCAGAGTTGGTAACAATTGCTACAACCTATAAAGTCGATCGTCAAGCCGTACTCAAAAAGCTGGCGGAGTCTGGGGAAGATAGTTTAGTAGTAGATGGCGAATCAATTGCTTGTCTAAAACCCAGAGGGACACACCTACGAATCGGCTAAAATCAAAGAGGTAATAAATAGAAATCTATTTATTACCTCTTTGAAATTCACAGTATAAATTAGACTATTTGATAACTAGATGTACTGCACTTGCAGAATATTGTTTTCTTATGCCAGAATATCATATCAACGAATTTTTTGATAATTTGCCCGATAATTTGCCTGGGAGCGCAGAGCGATTAATGCGATCGCCCAAGTTATTTACTGGGAAGATGCCTACGTTGGTAAAGGTATACCGCTAATATTGCATGGAAACAATCGATTAGATATTTGTAAGCAAATTAGATCGGGAGCATCCACTTTCGGATGAAACATAATTATTACGCTCTGGAAACTATACTATGTGGGTTGTCTAAAAAAGTCGATCTGCCAAAAGTGGATGCTCCCAATTAGATCTAATCAACAAGAGGTAATCGTTGTTCCTAATTATTTGGGTAAATATACAATTATCAAGGAAGTTAATTATAGTAATAAACGTTTTATTGATTCAATAGACTTACAGGTTTATCAGATCGATCGTAAATATTTATCTGGTTTTCTATCGGGAGCAATTGTTTGTGCTGTCGCCATTCTCGTAACTCAAGTATCAGTAATTCAGCTTGGGTTTATTATAACTATGGTGCTGTTACTTTTTTATTGGGCGCGTACACATCAAATTTAATTGTTCTACTAGATCTCGACCTTCTTTTAGCCAGCGATCCATAGTCGCTGGCTTTTTTGTGTCTACATCCCTGAAATAGTCTCGCTCCCGATTGCACCAGTCGTCAATCGATCTCAACTGGGACAAAGAAATACTGCTACTAGATTTAAGACTGCGGTAGCAGTAGGGCTTTGATTTGCTTATTATTACGAGAGCGAAAAATATGTCTTCAATTATCAAGTCCGAAGAAAATGGCATTGAATTTTACACGATCGCGGCGACGGGTGAGTCTGGTATGAGCCAGAGTGGTTTGGCGATTCTATGCGGGGTCGCTCGTCAAACCCTTCAAAGTATGTTGAAGACCCTTGCAGAAAAAGCACCTTCAGAGACTTTGAAGCCGTGGTTAGGCAAGTCTTTGACCCTTGCCGAGAGCGGCATTATCGATCGTAAACCAGTTGGTAAACTGAATATTTATGCTGCTGACTTCTGCGCTGCGGTCATTCAGCATTATGCTTTTGCTGGTAATAAAACGGCTCAAGTTTCGTTAACTAAGTTTGCCACGATAGGTATTAATCTCTGGATTCAAGGAATTACCCGCTGGGATTCAACACCACTAGACTTACAGAACGTTATCGCTACTGCTCAAAAATTCCTCGGCGAATATCTAGACTGCCAAGAAGATCTCGAATCAAAAGTTACCAACCTCGAAGAACTCGTCCACCAACACGACGGGGAAGTCGATCGCATCTTTCACCCAGACGGTACGTATTTTTCGATTCGCGGTTATGCCAATAAGCTCAAGCGAAAGTTATCCAAAAAGGAAGCCAGCAGTCTTGGACGTGCGGCGACCAAAATATCTCGGCAACTAGAAATCTCGATCGATGAACTCGAAGACCCACGTTACGGCGCAGTTAACGTCTACCATGAATCAGTTCTAGCGCAAGTTTTCAACAGTCTACCACCTTCAAAATAACGGCTCTTCTGGACTTATGGGGGAAAATGGATCTAAAACGATCACCTTATTACTAGTACCAGCCTGAAACCCTTGCTAAATA
Organism: Chamaesiphon sp.; assembly: GCF_041737865.1. Classification (NCBI taxonomy): domain Bacteria; kingdom Bacillati; phylum Cyanobacteriota; class Cyanophyceae; order Gomontiellales; family Chamaesiphonaceae; genus Chamaesiphon; species Chamaesiphon sp. Next base: position 768 of record NZ_JBGSQZ010000133.1, on the reverse strand, counting down.
ACAGTCTTGAGAAAGATAAGTTTAAATTATCACCGTAACTGCTGGAGAGCCATCATGGCTCATTAGATGCTGTCCCAAGATTGGTTATGTACCGATTCAATCGTCAAATTTACTGGATCGTCTATTTTAGCACATCAACAGTTAACCATCGATCGATTTGCATGATTATCGCTAATGCCCAAAACGTCAATCGTATCCGCTCTGATTTCAATTTCACCGATCGATTACCAACTACTAAGCAACTTGCTAAAAATTATCTGAGCAGCGGCTTGTGTAATCATCGCTGGTTAGGAACTGTTGAAACTAGCAAGCAGCTAATTGTTAAAGCTTTTGATTGGTACCTATCTCAATCGTTCGCCCCTGGCAGAGCTTCGCTCATCAATACCCAATCCGATGCGGCTATTTGTCAGTTAATCGAAGAAATTAATGGTAAATATGCTGTCGAGCTTGTTAAACAATTGCCTGGGGCTTGGCGAATTCCTAGTATCCGTCGATAACTTTATTTCTTATTATCCCACATTCCGCACTTCAATTTTCACGACAAATACTTAGTCTTATTTGTTACTCATTTAAAAATGAATACGCAAGCAAAAAGACTAAAACAAGTCCAAGCTAATACTACATTTTAATTATCGAGACAGTAATAAGATCGTGGATAAAACTCCCACTAACTTTATAGAGAAATGAATTTTAAACTAGAAGAAATTGAAATTAAAAATCTAGATCACTTAGGAATAGTTGCGGGAATTATAGATGAAATAGGGATCG
>NZ_JBGSQZ010000132.1:0-8339 GCF_041737865.1 Chamaesiphon sp. | reverse complement strand
CGATCCCTATTTCATCTATAATTCCCGCAACTATTCCTAAGTGATCTAGATTTTTAATTTCAATTTCTTCTAGTTTAAAATTCATTTCTCTATAAAGTTAGTGGGAGTTTTATCCACGATCTTATTACTGTCTCGATAATTCAAATGTAGTATTAGCTTGGACTTGTTTTAGTCTTTTTGCTTGCGTATTCATTTTTAAATGAGTAACAAATAAGACTAAGTATTTGTCGTGAAAATTGAAGTGCGGAATGTGGGATCTATCGGATCGTGCAGGGGTATGCGGAGGCTGCGGGAATCGAGCGGCGGGTGTCGCCTCATCGATTGCGGCATAGTTCGATTACAGCGTTTTTAGATGCTAGTGGGGGTAATCTGCGGGCGGCGCAAGCGTTGAGTCGGCATAGCAATCAGAATACTTTGACTCTGTACGATGATAATCGACGGCAGGAACAAAAAGGTGCTTCTGGGATGTTGGAGGATTTGTTGATGGGGAATGGCGGGAAAACGAGCGACTAAAAGGATAGCTCGAAACTTTTGCCTATCTTACTCTATCGAAACTTTCCACTGGCACTTCTAAAGCATGGCGGTGATTTCGGCTAAGGTCGTAATCGGCAGATCGGCGCGATCTTGCCACGGGAATTCTCCAGTAGGATCGAGATAGACAGTGGCACTGCCAGCCCGTCGCCCAGCTTCGAGATCGAATAGATAATCTCCCACCATCACCGATCGATCGGGGGATGCGCTCCAACCCGATAGCAATTGCCAAATCCCGTCTAGACTTGGCTTGGGCGGACAACAATGGCGACTAAGGATCGATTCTGTTGGAAAGAATTCAGCTAATCCGCAAGCAGCTAGGGTTGCCTGGGCATTGGGTTTACTATTGCGAGTCAGGATACCAATTTGAGCACCCCGCGAACGCGAAGCGCGCCACCAAGGCGGTCGCAATTTAGTCAGGAGTTCTCTGGCACCGACCTGTGCCGTGGCGCGGTGGGCGATATCTAGCTCTAAAGCGTCGAGCTGTTGGTGTAACAGGGCGGCTTGGGCGGCAGGCAGCTCGTTGAGAGCTTCTAGGATCGGTCGATCGAGCGGTAGCCCCAGAATGCGCTTGATGCCATCAAAGTCGTGGATACTGATGGTCAGCGTCCCGTCCATGTCAAAAATCCAACAGTCCCGTCGATCGAAGGAAACAGACATCAGGCACAAAGATCGAGACAATGCTTTTAGCTTACACCATGAACTCTCGATACGTTGCCGTGCCGTAAACCATGTTTCGATCGAATGCCGATAACACCTGATTTTGAGCAGCGTCCAATGCCAGACAACGACATACCAAAGTCGCCACGTCTGCTCGACAAATACTGCCAGCCACATGGGTATCTAAGGTCAATACCCCATTGCCCGTGGCTGGCTCCGATTTCAAACCACCAGGACGGACGATCGTATAATTCAATCCACTATCGATTAGGTACTGCTCGGCCTTTTCCTTATCAGCTAGCACAGATGCCAAAGCTGCGTAAGCAGTGGCTGGAATGGCATCTTTGGTATCACCCGCACCAATGGAGGAAACTAAAATAAACCGATCTACCCCATTTTTCACCGCCGCATCAATTAAGTGTTTATTGCCGAGGAAATCCGCTCGCTGTCCATCCTGGGGCATTCCGCCGATCGTACTGACGATCGCACTAATTCGATCGGTCATGGCATTAGTAACATCGGTCGGGTTGAGGGCATCACCCACTATCGTTGCCACGTTTAGAGCCTGGAGATCGGGGGCGGCAGGCGATCGAATCAAGGCTAACACGGGCAAATTTTGGGTCGCCAAAATGCGGGCAATTTGATGGCCAACGCCACGGCTAGCACCAGCCAGAAAAATTGAGCCGGAAGTTGTCATAAGTTTATGGATGAGTAATAGCTCTAATTCAAATCCTAGCACCCATACTCAGGAATGGGATGAGTTCGATTAGAACTGACTTCGAGCAAGCGGTAAAGTACCACCACAGCAGGTTTTGGGGCCGATCTCAGCTCGACCCCAAATTCAGTGTGTCACTAAAAGGGTAACTCAAAACTCACGTCCAAGCTGGATGTCGTTGGCAAAGCCTCTCCCACAGGAGAATCGCCACCTGCGTGTTTTCTGGCACAATTACCACACTCAAGCGGAGTTCGGTCGCGGAGGTTTCCTCTGCTCGACCGCTACCCAAGTAGCAGACTAGCACTACTTCGCCACGATCGTCGTATTACCACCAATACTTACATTCAAGAGCGCATCAATACTACCAACAATCGTTGTCTGACCATTAATAGTAATCTTCCTTATCATTAGTCTGTAGTATTGTAAGTATGTGTAATGACACTCGCTCGGCTCTTTTTACTAGGGTTGGCACTCAATCACGATCGAACCTCAAAAGCATGTTATTATCGTTGTATGACACGCTTTTTTTGCTGGGTTAATGAATACCACCATTTAACGAACTGGGTTATCTACCGCCTGGAGTCTATGAAATTCGGTGGTCGGAGTTGATGGAACGGTTTGCGACTAATCCGCAGCGACAACGGATTGTGACTGGATTGGCCGCAGCCCTTCGTAAATTAGCAATCGCTGGTTGTACCCGCGTCATTATTGGTGGTAGCTTCATCTCGGCCAAAGTAGAACCTCGTGATTTCGATGCTTACTACGATAATTTTGGACTCGATTTCGAGCTACTCGATCCCTTATTTGTTGAAGATACCGATTCACAACAGGATGTCTTCTGTGGAGAACTATTTCCGACAATTGGTTACGACCGCTTCTTGCAAACCGATAAAGAAGGTAATCCCAGAGGAGTTGTCGCTTTAGATCCTAGAGAATTAATTAGCTAAATTGGAGTCAAAGATCGTGATTCAAAACGAACGTCAGTATAAAGTTACCCAAACTAAATTAAGAGAATTAGAACAGGCATCAGCTAGTGTCGAGCTTAAAGATCCCTATTTATATCCTCGGCAAATACTATCTCAAAAGAATAGTTACAATCGAGTAATTGCTACCTTAAAACAAGAGATTACCGAATATGAGGAACTCAAGAGCGGTCGCGTTGCAGTATTCCAGATCGAATCATTCAACGATTTGCCGACAGCCCTAATTAAAGCTCGAATTGCATCGGGAATGACTCAAAAAGATCTAGCCGAGAAAATTGATACTCAAGAACAGCAAATTCAACGTTATGAAGCCAATCATTATCATGCTATTAGTTTCGATCGATTGATGAAAATCGTCGGTGCTTTAGGTATTAGTTTTAAACATAGTATCGAAATTGAGATCGAGCCAATAGAATCTTTAGTGTAGATCGGGGATCGAGATCGACTCCGATCGATCTTATCCAATCCGATCCAGTACGTGAAATCTTCAAAGAGTATTAAACTAATGCGAAAACTGAGAACTCTTGATGAAGTCACGGAGGCATATTTTCGAGATCGTCCTGAAGAGATCGATGATTATCTGAAGGAGATTTTCCAAGACTTTGCTGAAGATAATGACACTGGAGTATTACTGGCATCATTGCGGATTCTTGCTCGCGTGCGGGATGTTAGCGATTTGGCAGCACGAATTGGTACGGCTAGACACGGGTTTCAAACAGTCCCGCTCCCATCCGATCGAGAGCCAACTAACGATCCACTCTTGGGGAGATTTCTAAGTTTTTTAGCCAAAGATATCCAAACCAATCCCGATCGTTTACAAGTAGTTAGCACCGATCTGGTCAACCGAATTGGGCAACTAGCGGCCCAATTCTCGCTCGATCTCGATGCAACACTAGTAGATGAAGATGAATGAACTTGCCCGAACTCCTGCGATCTTTGATGTGAAAACAGTGATTCTAAATGTCACTCTAATTGAAGCAGCACCAGACTTTGTAGGTCTTGATATCGCCAGATAAATGAAGTGAGTTTTCCTTAACCTGGTTTTTGGTTCCAATGTTATTCAATTACCCTTATTTTAGTTCACTCTTAGACAAATATGGCGATTGACCTACCAGCAATTAAGATCGTTCGCACCACTCCGCCAAATCTCGTTGCTGGATCTGCTGTGGAAAATCAGTTGACTGTTAAACCAGTTGAATCGAGAGTCTGGGATGAGTTTCTCCAACTGCAAATTTCCCCAGCTACACGAAGATCTTATGCGGCGGGACTTAGGGACTTTTTTCGGCGGGAGTTCCAAGTAGCGGTGTCCCCTGAGACGATTGTAGCTTTTCTCCAACTCCCCGAATGGGAGGCGATCGGTCATGTCATTGCCTACCCTTGGACATTTGCTCGAAGCCCAGTTGTCGGCGGGCACTGTGAATGCGCGGCTGGCGGCGTTGAAGTCGTTTGTCACTCATGCTGCCAAGCGCAAACTGTGTGCTTTCAGATTAGACGATATCAAGTCGGTGAAGGCTCAAACTTATAAAGATACTAGGGGGATCTCAATCGACCAATTTCAGATGTTAATCGATGGGATCGATCGTTCTACTATCATGGGTAAACGGGATTATGCGATGCTGCGATTGCTCTGGGACAATGCGCTCAGACGCGCTGAGGTGTGTGGACTAGATCGATCTGATTTTCACGCCTTGGAGGCTCGGCTTTATCTCAAGGGGAAGGGGAGAATCGATAAAGAACCGATCGATTTAGCTGCTGCTACGGTCGAGGCAATTTCTGATTGGTTGGCGAGTATGGGGGAGAGTAGAAGTCCAGCTTTATTTGTCTCTAGTCGAGATACTCGGCTGAGTGTCGATCGTCTCTATCAGATCGTTGGGGGATTGGCTCAAGTAGCGGGGATCGAGCGGGTGGTGAGTCCGCATAAGATTCGACATTCTAGTATTACGGCATTACTAGATCTTAATGGTGGGGATGTGCGCTCGGCTCAGGCGCATAGTCGGCATAAAAATTTGGCTACACTGATTCGCTATGATGATGGACGACAGCAGTTGCAGGGTAAGGCGGCTAAGACGCTGGCTGATGCAATTTTGGAGCGGGAGGTGGATTAAAAGATGGGGATTGTATTTCTACACATCACTCTAGGAGCATTTTTTGTCGATTCCTTTTTTAGTATACCAAGCATGAATGAGCAGAGTCTGAAAAAATAACACAGGCTGACTAAAGCCGCTCCCTGCAATTATCGACTCTACTTCATGTGGTGGTAATACAGCCACATCTCGACCGTAGGCATCCCGAAACTTTTTGACTTCTTCCGCAGGGACTTCGGCATACCGGAGCAGCCGCAACCATACCTCTAGCAGACTGCTGTAGGCTGGTGTGGACATGTCCGAAACAATGTCAGCACTAACCAAATATCCATCAGGGCGCAGTCGTGCGGCGATTTGACTGAAAAAGTTGCGCCGCTCCTCTGGCTGCATCAAAAAGTGAGACACCAACAAGCAAGTCGCCGCATCGAAAGCATCAGTGACGGGTAATGAATCGAGATAACCTTCATGAAAGGTACAACGGGAGGTGATGCCACATTCTGCGGCGCGACGACGGCAAATATCTAGCATCGGCGCAGCAGGTTCTACTGCGGTAAACTGCCACTGAGGAAATGCTTGTGCCAGATAAATCAATTCTGAGCCAGTCCCCACACCGACGCAGAGAATTCGGGCATCCGCCGGAAGTTCGGCAAGGATCGTGCGAATTAGTAGATGTAGTGCGTCACGCAATGGTGCTAATTTAGCGGATCTTTCATCATATGAAGCAGCCCGTTCTTTATCGAATACAATAGATGATTCTCTATTTTCCATTAAAACTTTACTCCTTTAATCGATAAAGTTTGCTTGGATTCAGCAACACTTAAATCTAAGATTGGCAATGGGGAGATCGAGTTGATTCGAGTGGATATTTGGGTGGGGATATTTGTGCTCGTGTAAATTAACATTGCGCCCATTATCGTCATCATCAAGTTTTCCGCCATACTAATTACACCTAAAGGTGCTTTAGAATTCCCACCCACACACGCACAGTTGAGAGCCATCTTATCGATATATACAACTTTGACTACCGATACAACTCCGCTGACACTTACCGTAGTCGATGCAATTCCAGTTAATAGTGGTGCGATGCCAGATAAAAATCCTAAGCCGATCGCCAGTTCTAGGAAAGGGTAAACTTTACCGTATGGTTTGAATCTCTTTGTTACTAGATCGTACTTCTGAAAACTTGCGGTAAATGAATCTAAATCCATTAATTTGAGACTCGCTAACATCGATAAAGCTATCCCCATAAAGCCAGACATCTTCAGCGAGAGAGCTAATGTCATCAGTCCCGCTGTGGAAAATAGAGCGATAACTGGGGTATAGGAAATATTAGTTGGTACTAGAGTAATAGATAATCGATCGGCTAAATCTGTATGGCCACCAATCCGCTCGAAACCGCAGAAGATTTGGGGTGTAGTGGATACTTGATATTTAGCTTTTAATTTATCTACTTCTTCACGCGATCGCAATTTAATATCCTCAAAATTTAGTCCGCGTTCTTGTAGAAGCTTTACAGCTTTTAATCCCCACGGACATTCACTTTCTGCATTAGACATTCGATAGAGCTTAATCTGGCAGGTGTTTAGATCGGCTGGAGTTGATGACGATCGATTTTGCATAATAAAAATTGATAAATTTTTAATTAATACTTTATACATTACTGTGTTTCTTAGCAGATACAATCGTTGTCACAGCAGGAGAGATCGTCGAGGAACATCCCTTCATCGCGATAGATTTCTAGACCAGCAGGGTCAATATCTAAGCGACGCGCAATTGAATTTGCCACCACCGCAAAGCGTTGACGGAACTTGTAGATAAAGCAGAAAATCGCTTTGTCATGGCGCACAGAAGGGCCGACGACAAACAGCCCAGGAGTAATGGTAGACTCATCTTCATCATTCAATCGGGCATAGCCATCCGACCAATTAAATAGGTTGGCAATTCGTTTTAAACTGCCTTCAAAGCCAGTACAGATAATCGGTTGCGTCGGTGAAATCCACTTGTCATATTCGCTATGGATGCTATAACCACCAGAAATCGCTGTTACTTCTTCAATTGCGGCATTCCCGATTAGTTCTAATCGCCCTGTCGAGCAACACAACTCGACTCGCTGCAACGTATAGGGAGAAAGAGAAACACTCGCATCGGGGTCGGTATTGCCCCAGGTGCCACTGCGGTCGAGTACCTTGACTTTTTTCCCCAAAGCGACCAGATTTACCGCTGCATCCATACCACTTTCATACCCGCCCAGAATCGTAAACTCATACCCCTGAAGTTGAGTCCAAGAGTCTACTTGAGAGTTGTGGAGACACAAATCTGCACCAGGAAAAGGATTCAAATTCGGATACTGAAATTCTCCCGCTGCCCAAATCACAAATTGGGTTTGAATAATGCCATCTGGCACATGAATTTCAAACCCGCGACATTGGGGTAATATTTCGATTTTCTCGACTTCAATGCCTGTATGGACAGGCAAGCTAATTCGATCTGCAACCATTTCTAGGTAACGTGCATATTGGGTACCATTTAAGTGTTCGCGCCGGAAACTAATCGCGGGAGAAGTTTTTCGCGCGATCGCATTTAAGTCGAGTTGTCCAAACCCATGCGCGGGAAAAGATGGAGTGATAAAATTCATCTCTTGCATCAAATCGCCGAAAGGATTCACCGATTTGATGCCGTTCCAGAATTGTGAAATTCTCTAATCCCAAATCTCTCAACACCACCCCCATCCCAATCCCCGCCGCACCTGCACCCACAATTACGACATCATAAGTTTCTGATTTTTTCATAGGCTGGGGCGCGAGTAAAGGTATTCAAGAATGATAATCATTCTCTTATTTTAGTCCTAATCGCAGATCTCAACCTGGGATTCCTAAATTAAAATCGCGAGGGTTCTCTTACAGCGAGGCTCTCGGGAACGGGGTTGTCGGCATTATCGCCGATTGGCTGGATCGCTCGATTTATGGCGCTATGAGGCTAAAATCGAAAAATAATTTGAGAATGATTATCACTCTTGTGATATAGTCTTGGCTGATGGCTCAATACCCTGTAAGATAAGTTCATATTTCTTTAGAAAAGGGAACTATTCTCTAAGATTGCTCAATTAGTAACGTTAAGACTCACTGATGCGCCTCAATCAAAAGATTAAATATTATCTCTACCGATCGATCTCAGCCTTTGTAGCTATGGCGATCGTGGCTAGCTCATTGACACTAGATCGAGCTGCATCAGCCCTAAATCCACCACCAAACCAGGTAAAGCAAACCCAGATCGCTAACAGCCCCAATATTTGCTCTAGTAATCTCAACTCAGTATTAGATCCGATCGTCAACGCGCCTACCTTTGAGAAAGGGAAGTGGGGCATAC
>NZ_JBGSQZ010000103.1:0-14108 GCF_041737865.1 Chamaesiphon sp. | reverse complement strand
AAAATCCGTTTCATGGTAACAAGTGAAAACTGTAGCTTGAGATAAATCAAGAAGAGAATTCAGGTGAAAGTCCATAGCCAGTATGAGGGTAAAACGTAGCTGTCGCTACATTTTACCCTGTTTTCAGAGGAGAGCCGCTTTGCAACACTAGCAACAATTTTAATTATTACTAGTGTCTTAACAGCTAGATTTTTTATCTTTCAGTTAACTTGGTTAACACCTGATTGGAACGCTCCACAAAAGTATTCATCCCATCGGCATTTATCCCTTTCTGTGCCATTAGAGCCAGATCGTAGATGTGTTGACAGACAAGATTAACTAAATCTTGATTTGGTGATGTTCCCTCAGATTGAACGATTGAGGATCGATCGATATTAGCCAAGTTTTGAATCAGTGGATGGGCGGTATTTACCACCAGAACATGTTCTTCAGGAAATTCGGCTACTTGTTGCTGCATCATTGCCATCATGTCTCGCATTCGACGCGTAGATTCAGGCAACAACACCATCGCAGGTGGTGTAGACTGAGCGTTATCACCTTTAAGTGATTCGGTGCGGATAGTGACTTTGGGTTTGTCGATTGCCGTAGTAAATATTTCTTGAATCTGTTTGCTGCGGGTTTTATTAGTGTTTGGATCGATGATTTCGGGAGTATCATCCGATCGAATCAAACTACTATCTAGTTCGGCATCTACGCGCGAAAATTTGACATCGCTATGTTCGCGTTCGAGGAAACCGACAAAATGTGTATCGATAAAAGAATCGAGGAATAACACTTCTAATCCTTGACTTTTGTGAAGTTGGATATATGGCGATTGACTAGCTTCATCGGTTGCGTAGAAAACACGTTTTTCATAAGTAGGCTCACCCTCTGGTGTCGCTGGATCTACTTTAGAGTGACGCTCTTGATTACGTTCTAAATACTCATTGAGAGTAGTGTAAGGTAAAGTTGGTGAGTCAGATTTCCAAGCATCATCACCTTCAGTTGTGCCTTCAGGTGCGGCTGGAGGGCTGATGAAGGTGGTGCGATAGATGATAATGTCTTCAATTTGCTTTTTGAATTTATCATCGTTGAGACAGCCAAATTTGATGAAAGTGCTGAGATCTTCCCAGCCTTTGGTATATGTTGCTCGATCGTCATGATAGAGTTCTTTGAGCCTGTCCCCAACTTTTTTGGAGATATAATCAGAGATGCGACGGACGGTGCGATCGCTAGTCAAAGCACTCCGAGAAACGTTGAGGGGAATATCGGTACTGTCGATGACTCCACGCAATGGTAACAAGAATTTGGGAATCACTTCATCACAGCGATCGCTCACAAATACCTGATTGCAAAATAGTTTAGCTTGTCCCTTGGTCAGATCCAAATCTGGACGAAGTTTGGGGAAATACAGAATTCCATTCAGAGCGAAGGGATAATCAGTATTTAGATGTACCCACAGCAATGGATCTTCTTCAAAAGGATAAAGATAACGATAGAATTCGAGATAGTCTTCTTTAGTTAGATTCTGGGGTGATTCTTTCCAGGGTGCTTTCTGTTTATTAATGACTTCACCATCGAGTGAGATGGGAACGGGCATAAAGTCACAATAAGTTTTCACTAATTGTTTAATTCTGGCTGGTTCTAAATATTCGGCTTCCTCTTCTTGGAGAGTCAGGGTAATAGTTGTACCGCGCTCAGTCCGACTCGATTCGCTAATTTCAAAGCTAGGCGAACCATCGCAAGACCAGTGTACGGGAGTCGAGCCATCCCGACAAGAGAGGGTATCGATCTCGACGAGACTAGCAACCATGAAAGAGGAATAGAAACCTAAACCAAAATGTCCGATAATCTGTTGGTCGCTATTTTTCTGATATTTCTCGATGAACTCTTCGGCACTCGAAAAAGCAACTTGGTTGATATATTTTTTGACTTCATCCAAACTCATCCCAATCCCATTATCAGAGATTGAGAGTGTTTTCTTGTCCTTGTCGATCGAGATCCGCACGGCAGGTTCGCCGATTTCGCCGCTAAATTCGCCAGCGAAGGAAACCATTTTGAGTTTACCAATGGCATCGACGGAGTTAGAAATCAGTTCGCGCAAGAAAATTTCATGATCTGTATACAGAGATTTCTTAATGATCGGAAAGATATTCTCGGTATGGATGGTAATGTTACCTTGTTCTAGCACTGTCATAAGGCTATGCGATCGCGGTGATGTTTGTTTACCAGCATTGTAGGTCGTCTGGTGGTGTGGTACCTTTCGGGATTTCCGTACCTAATTAGTCGAGTGGGAAAATAGCGTCGTTGTCGATCGAATCCAATTGCTGGTAGTAAGCGAATCGGCAGACGATATGTACTTGTGGATTTCGGATGTTATTTGTGTGTGCAAAACCCGGGTCTGGGGGTCGGAACCCCCAGATCCCCGTTGAGGAGCGATTCGCGCTCCTCGGGTTCCCCGAGGGTTTAGCGGCGTTTTTATTCGGGGGGAACCCCCGAATAAAAAAACGACAAGACAGCGAATCAAGACAGCGGAACGCCGCCCCTCAAACTCCCCTGCGTATGGATGGCTGGTTTGCTAGCTTAGATTGCCTTCGGCAGTTACTCAACGGGAGGTTAGTAGTGTGGCTGTGAGTTAAGATCGAGAGATCTTAACTCAAAAATCTAAACATCTCTCCATCACTAAGTTGTATCAATTTGCTTATCCCGAACTGACATGACTTTATTAGTCAGCGTAGGCGGACTTTACGCCCCGAAGAGTGGTTTTAACCACTTTGAGTGTGTATAGCAACTTAGGTTAATTAGATAGCTGGATGGGTACAAGATCGGATCGAAGCTTGTGTCGGCACCCAGCATCAAGGTAAATTAGAGCTAATTGGTACTGTTTTATCGATCGCGTCGGCATCAGCCCATCAATCGATCGCCGTGTGGGCTTCCAATCGACTTGTCCGTGATGGCACAAATCCTCTCACCTAGCTGGAAATCCCTATGGTATATGCGGTATTAGAATCTTCAAGCCCGATCGATCGTCGAGTATCCACCGATCCGATTATTGCCGCGATCGATATCGGCACTAACTCAGTTCACATGGTCGTAGTGCGAATTGTCACGAGTCTACCAGCGTTCACTATTATCGCCCGTGAGAAGGAAACAGTACGTTTGGGCGATCGAGACCCTCAGACAGGTAATCTCACATCAGAGGCGATTACTCGTGCCATTGGTGCCCTCAAACGGTGTCAGGAAGTTGCCAAAAGTTTGAACGCTCACCAAATATTAGCAGTAGCTACCAGTGCGGTGCGCGAAGCTCCCAATGGTCATGAATTTGTCAGATCGATCGAGACTGAATTAGGGTTAGCAGTCAATATCATTTCTGGACAAGAGGAAGCGCGGCGGATTTACCTAGGGGTATTATCAGGAGTCGAGTTTAACAATACACCACATCTAATTATCGATATCGGTGGCGGTTCGACCGAACTGATCCTCGGCGATAGTGACGAACCCCGCACTCTCAGCAGCACCAAAATCGGCGCAGTGCGGCTCACCGCTGAGTTTGTCCCCAAAAATCCCGTGAGCGATCGCGAATTAATCGATCTCCAAGCCTTTGTGCGGGGACAATTGGAACGCGCCACCGATGAGATTAAAGCCAATCTGCGAGCGGGGGAAACTCCCAAAATGGTGGGAACTTCGGGCACAATCGAAACCCTCGCCGCGATCCTGAATACGGATAAAAATGGTCAAATCCCCGATCGGATTCATGGTGTTGAGATTCGTCTTCCCGAATTACGCCATCTGATCCATCGGCTGCGGCGGATGACAGTCGCCGAGCGCGCGACAATTGAAGGAATGTCCGAGCGGCGATCGGAAATCATCATCGCAGGTGCCATCATCCTCCAAGAGGCGATGGCGATGCTAGGAATGCAATCGCTCTCAGTGTGCGAACGCAGTCTGCGCGAGGGGGTAATTGTAGACTGGATGCTGACGCAGGGATTAATCGAAGATCGGCTCAAGTATCAAGGTTCGATTCGCGAACGTAGTACCCTCAAAATCGCTGGCAAATACGGCGTAGATCTCCCGCACTCCGAGCGAGTCGCCGAGCTAGCTTTGAGTCTATTTGACCAAACCTACGGACAGTTACACACCTGGGACAAGTCAGTTAGACAATTACTCTGGAGTGCGGCAATCTTGCACAATAGCGGTCACTTTGTCAGTCACGATGCCCATCACAAACATTCCTATTACTTAATTCGGTACGGGGAGCTACTAGGATATACAGAAGCAGAAATCGATACGATCGCCAATATCGCCCGCTACCACCGCAAAAGTGCCCCAAAAAAGAAACATCAAAATCTCCAAAATCTCTCGAAAGAGCAAAGATCGATCGTCTCCCAACTGAGTGCGCTCCTACGTGTAGCCGTCGCCCTCGACAGGCGCAGAATCGGCGCGATCGAAGATGTCAGTCTCAATTGCGATCTGACTACTCGTGAGTGTCACCTGACATTTTTTCCCACCGATCCTACTGATGCTTGCGTACTCGAATGTTGGAGCTTAGATTTTAAGAAGCCCGTTTTTGAAACTGAGTTCAATCTCAAATTATCTACCACCAAAGGCTAAGTATGACCACTTAATGTAGGGTGTGTTAGATAGCGTAACGCACCAATATCTAAAGGCTAAGTATGACATCACTGCCATAGCGTACTTAGGACTATAATAGCCACAAGTTTATTACCAATACTACTAACCACGAGTTAGGAGTATTGCGATCGAGGATATTTATGGACGATCTTGAATGGGAACAGCAACGCGCCTGGGTAGAAATCGACTTGTCTGCCCTAGCGCACAACGTTCGCCAGATTAGAGGTTTATTGGCACCCAGCACCAAAATTATGGCAGTAGTCAAAGCTGATGCCTATGGACATGGAGCGATCGATATCGCCCGAACTCTCATCGCTATGGGTGTAGAATGGCTAGCTGTGGCGACAGTGACAGAAGGCATCGAACTTAGGCAAGCAGGGATATTTGCCCCAATTCTCGTGCTAGGTGCTGTCAATAGCGAGATGCAGGTACAGGCGATCGCCAAATGGGATCTGCAACCCACAATTTGCTCGATCGCTCAAGCTACCCTCATCTCCAAAGCTATCGCCACCCTAGATCCGAGTCTAACGCTAAACGTCCATCTCAATCTTGATACGGGGATGTCCAGATTGGGGGCAGATTGGCAGCAGGCGGTGGCTTTTTATCATGAGGTGGAGGATCTACCCTACTTGCAAATTGCCAGCTTGTACTCTCATTTAGCCACTGCTGATGAATTAGATCCGACTGTGATGGAGATGCAGATCGATAGGTTCGATCGATCGATTCGATCGATTGGTGCGGCTGGACATGTCATTCCCATGCTCCATCTAGCAAATTCCGCCGCGATATTAATCAGCGATCGCCTCAACTATCAATTAGTTCGCCCTGGGCTGATTTTGTACGGGCTATGCCCAGCAACACATCTCCAGTCGGCGATCGATCTTCAGCCAGTATTAAGCGTCAGAGCCAGAATTACTCAGGTTAAATCAATTACCGCCGGAACGGGAGTAAGTTACGGTTATCGATTTATTGCCGAGCGCGACATGCAGATCGCCGTAGTCGAAATTGGCTATGCAGATGGTATTCCCCGCCGCTTGTCCGATCGAATGCAAGCGATCGTCAGAGGGCGACTCGTCCCGCAAATTGGCTCGATTACGATGGATCGGATTATGCTCGATGTCAGCCAGATTCCCGATCTTCAGGTGGAAGAGATCGCCACTATTTTAGGCACAGATGGCAGCGTTCGGATTACCGCTGATGATTGGGCAAATCAACTGGGTACGATTTCGTGGGAAATCCTCTGTGGGTTTAAGCACCGATTGCCACGGGTGAGCAAGTGATGCTCAAAAAATTATATTTTCAAGTAATAATTAAGAGATCGAGTGCTAAACTGATAAAGTGACTCTAAACCATACACTCCAATCGATCTCAACTCGACCTTAGGATCGAGACTTGCAAGAAATTGCAATTGTGGTTGAGAAAAATAGTGTGTATGAATTTAAATAAGTAACATTATTACAATGTTAATAACCATCAACGGCAAGGAGGCGATCGCGAGTGGACGAGTCTTATCATACTTATCTCAGTCGCGTGGCAAAGATGACCCTACCTGCCACCTACGAATCTCAGGTCAAAAATATCCAAGAATCGCCTAAATTTAGGTTGACGGATGGTACTCGCCAACCAGTATCTTTTCCTGGGTACTCGGCGATCACGCCACCAGGAGCCGAAGATCCTGGCAATAGTGCAGTATTTAAAGATTTAGCGGTATGTCAGCAACGACTGATCGAAAAGCTAGAAGCGGATTTATTAGTTTTAGTCGATCCAGCTAGCTTTCATTTCACCCTCGCCGATCTGATTTGGGATAGTGCTTATCGGATGGCGACTGATGCCAATCCTGATTTTGAGAGTAAATTGATCGAGCAAATCGAGGATAGTTTTAAAATCTATCAAGACTCGATCGTTGACACTACGCCCATTCGCTGGCAGATCATGGGATTGACAGTCAGACCGAGGGCGATTGAAGTGAGTTTAGTCCCAAAGGATGAGTCTAGTTACGATCGAATTATTGCTCTTCGACGTGCTATTTATCAAAATTCTGGTTTGATTTCACTAGGGATCGAGCAGCAATACTATTTCACCGCTCACACGACACTCGCCTATTTTGCTAATGTCCAACAGGAGATCGATCGCGTTCGGCTCAGTGATACTTTGCAGGAATATAATATGCACTGGCTCGACCATCCCCAAGAGATTATTTTAGCTCAAGCACAATTGCGAAAATTTACAGATATGTATACCTACAAACGACAACCGAATTTTCCGATCGCCAAACTGTAGGCGATCGACATCAGTTTAGCCTACCAAGAACCTATGTGTTGGTAAATTTTCACCACATAGGCGATCGACTAATTCAAAACTGGTAAAATAGTCAGTCCAATGACTAGATTAGGATTATCCTGTTTGAGTTGGGCTTCAAATCCATAGCAAGCATCACTGCTTATTTGAGCTAACGAACTTTTAGCTTGACAGCGTTCGGAGAGGATTTGAGCGATGGTAGACAGCAATAATCCATTACGTTTTTGATAAGCAGATTCAAATAATTTAATCGACTCTCGCAGATCGTTATCATTACGCTGCTCTCGCCCGCGAATGCCCAGTAGTTGTGCTTTATAGTAAGTTAATTCAGGATTTTGAGGAGCGATTTTTCGGGCAGCATCAATGGCATTATTTGCTTTATCGTACTCTTTCAAGTCACGATGACCGATATACAGCCCTCGTAAAGCTAGATACCTAGGTTGGGCATTTTTTAATTGCTCGATCGCTTGATTGGTATCAGCAAATGGTACATTCACTGCTAGGAGCAGATCCATATAGCCCTTAATTAGATTTAATTCTGGATTATTAGGATCGAGCTTTTTGGCTTTATCCATGTATTCAAATACCATCTGAAGCTTACCCAAAGCACCCAGAGCACCGCCACTAGGCTTCTTCATTTCATAAGCACCCAGGATTGCCAAACCCACACCCTGATACAAATTTCCGCGCAACGGATTGATTTTCATCAATTGCTCGGCAGCTTTGGTAGTTTTATCCCCATACACCTTCACTTGCTCAAAATCCCCAGCACTAAAGGGATACAGGGTACTCATAGCATACGTGAGTGGCTCATTTGGATCGGTTTTGAGTGCTAAGTCCAGATACTGTTTAGCCTTTGCATAGTCACCATCCCGAAACATTGCTTCCTTTGCTCTCTCGACATTAGCACCCTGCTTTGTTCTACTCCCCGCTGCGGGCAATATCATATTGCTGTTCGGTTTTACTAGTTTGGGTGAGGTTTTTGGGCTAGCTACTACTGAGGTAATAGTTGGGTTAAACTGGCTCATCGGTGCAAGGATCGCTGATTGAGTTAGAGTAACACCAGTAGCTAGGGCGAGTAGACTACGAACGGAAAACTTAAATTTCATGAATTAGGATCTGGTAACGATGAGATATGTACGGGGGTTTTAAAAATGCTGAGGATAGTATTATAAGTTAATCGCTCGATAGAGCTTCTTCCAATGACAGATCGATCGCCGTATACTAGAGTGTCTGGACGTGAGCATCGATCGAATGTTCCGATTGGATCTTACCCGATCGTTAGTGTATCCAGCACGGGAATTTCTACCAATAATTTTTTCATCATCCCTACTCCGTGCCCTAGATCGATGCTCAAACTCAAACATCTTTCCTACCATCCACCAGCAAGCGATCGACCGATTCTCAAGGATCTTAACTTAGAATTACCGCCCCAGCAATTGGGATTGATTATCGGTGCGAGTGGTTCGGGTAAAAGTACCTTGCTCGAAATTTTAGCGGGATTGGCAAATTGTACCAGTGGGAGTGTCTGTTGGCGCGATCGCGTGTTAGACTCCGATCTGCGTCAGCAACTGGGTGGACTGGTATTTCAGTTTCCCGAACGGCATTTTTGCACCAATTCTATTCTAGAAGAATTGCGACTGGGACATCCCGAATTAGGCACCGAACGAGTCGAGCAAGCTCTTAAATCCGTAGGTTTAGCCCAACTATCTCTACAGGTATCCCCTCACGCCCTCAGCGGCGGACAGCAGCGACGATTAGCCCTCGCAGTGCAATTGATTAGACAACCGTCTTTACTGCTGTTAGATGAGCCGACAGCAGGCTTAGATTGGTCGATGCGACAACAGTTAGTCAATTTGCTTGCCCAACTGAAACAGGAATGGACGTTATTAGTTGTTACCCATGATGCTGGGGATTTACTAGCAATTGCCGATAAATGTTGGCAGATCGATCGAGGAGTATTAATTGAAGCTAAGATCGATCGTTGAGTAGGCTTTAAGTTAGCGTTGCCGAAATCTTTTTTTAATATAAATTACACAACCACATGGATTCATCATCAATCTCTAGCCCAAACTGTTTGCCAAATATGGATAAGATGTGGCAAGAAACAATTGATTGGTGTCCTACCGCACAACAGCAGTCGCAGTTACAATCTTTATACTCAGAAGTAGTTAGTGCTAACCAACAATTAAATCTCACCAGAATTATCGCACCTGAAGAATTTTGGGAAAAACATTTGTGGGATTCCCTCCGAGGTGTTGGTGACTTAATTAATCATCCGTTGGAGCTAAAGGTCATAGATCTTGGCACTGGCGCAGGTTTTCCTGGCTTACCGCTAGCGATCGCCAGAACTGATTGGCAAATGACTCTAGTTGATTCTACTGCCAAAAAGGTCGGGTTTATCGAATATATCGCTCCTGAGCTTGGCTTAACTAATACTCATCCTTTAGTCAGTCGGATCGAAGCTTTGGGACAAGAAAGACAGCACCGCCATCAATACGATCTCGCGCTAATTCGAGCGGTGTCATCGGCAAATGTTTGTGCTGAATATACCCTACCTTTAGTCAAAGTAGGCGGGACAGCAATTCTCTATCGTGGCAATTGGACAGATGAGGAAGCTACTAGTTTAGAACTTGCAGTAGCAAAACTAGGGGGTGAGATTAGTAAGATCGATCGATTTACAACTCCCATCAGTGATAGTATCCGCCACTGTATTTGGCTGCACAAAACTACCGATACACATCCCTACTATCCTCGCGCTGTCGGTATCCCCACTCTAAAACCACTCTAGCATTGCGCTAAATAAACTCCAATACTTGACGATTTGAAGTTTCTGATGATAAGATTGCATATCAAATTTAAGCCATTTGGCTTAGAAGCGATCTGCCGACTCCGAAGATGGCGAGCATTTCTCAATTTTTGAGTATATATAAATAAAAATTGAAACTCACTCGATCGTCGCACTTAGCTAAATTTTGCTAATTAGTGCCAGCTCGCTCTAGCACATTCTCGAACTGAGAGTTCGAGCGAAAATGCAAGTCTGTGACCTGCCAAGATAGTATCGAAAGCGATTAGCTCTGACTCACCCAACAAATTCATTAGGTAACTTGTAAGGACACAATCATGAACACAACACTCAAAACTGCCATTGGCGGATTGTCCGCCATCGGCCTCTGTACGATAAGCTTGTCCGCCCAAGCGGTAACTCTTGTTAACGGCAACTTTACACCTGGAACGGCAGGACAGACCAGCTCCTCATTTTTCAACGCAGCCAATACTGGCTGGAGTACTACCGATAACAGTAAATTGAATTTTGTAGTGCCGATCGGTCTAGAATACACAGACAATCTCAACGTAGCAGGCGGTCGTCCCGATCCGAACTTGCAACTGCGTGGTACTGCGCCCATTGCCAGTCCTGATGGTGTCGCAACTTGGTTTGTAGCGGCAGATGGCGATCCTGGTTTCGGTGCCCCGATCTATCAATCAGTGAGTGGTCTGACAGCAGGCAAACAATATGATGTGACGTTTTATCAGGCTGCCGGACAGCAAAGTGGATTTACTGGTCCGACAACCGAAAGATGGCGGGTCGGTTTTGATACGAGCATTCTGACTTACGCAACCACTGGCGCGCAACTCGCAAAGACTCAGCTATCAGCCATAAATATATTTCCAGATACAGCTACGCGGGTAACTGATTGGCAGAAACAGACATTAACATTCACAGCTAATACCACCAGTGATATCTTGACATTTTTGGCAGTTGGTACTCCCGATGGAAGACCACCCTTCTCGCTCTTGTCTGGTGTCTCGGTTTCGCCTACTGCCGTTCCCGAACCTTTTACGATTATCGGTACGATTGTCGGCGGTACAGCAGCTTTACGGTTGAGAAAGAAACTAACTAAATCTACCAAAAATGCCTAAATAAATCCTAAATTGTTAGAACTACTAGCTGTAATTTTCACCTGATAGTTCACTTGAGATCGCTCGTGACGATCGAAACACCATTTGCGATTGAGGTTGCGCCATCGTTAAGCACGACCTCAATTCGATCTGACCAGATTTTTTAACCCAAACTTGGAGACGCTTTGATAACGTGCAGCAGTATTTGTCATCATTAGCGTTAGATATATTTAGATTATGCGCTTGGTTAGTCATCCTCGCGATCGTCTTTATCCCGCTAGAACGGCTTTGCGCCCAGCAAAAACAGCCAGTCTTCCGCAAAGAATTTTTTATCGACTTGGGTTATTACTTCCTCAATAGTCTGCTACCCAAACTGCTGCTAATTCTGCCGATGTCGATCGTGGCTGCGGTAGTACATCAGCTCGAACCCAGTGGAATCTATACTTGGGTAGCAGCTCTACCCTTTCGAGTTCGGTTCGTCCTCGCAATAATCGTCGGCGAATTTGGTGCGTACTGGGGGCATCGCTGGTCGCATGAGATTCCCTGGATGTGGAGGTTTCATGCAGTCCACCATAGCTCGGAAGAGATGGACTGGTTGGTAAATACTCGCGCCCATCCGTTGGATATGTTTTTTGGACGGTTTACGGGCTTACTCCCGCTCTATCTCCTCGGTTTGGCACAACCCACCGCAGATGCAGACATCCTACCAGTGCTATATTCGTTGGTCGGCACCGTCTGGAGTTTCTGGGTTCATGCGAATATGAATTGGCGGTTTGGATTTGTCGAACGAGTGTTGGCTACGCCAGCTTTTCATCATTGGCATCACACGAATGATGGCGCGGAGTATATTAACAAAAACTATGCCGCGATTTTACCCATTATGGATATCCTCTTCGGTTCATTCTATCTCCCAAAACATCGCTGGCCGCAGAAATATGGGATCGAAATGTCGATCGAGCCAAGCTTTACCGGACAACTATTACAACCATTAAAACGGTAGTTATAGCAATCCTAGATGAGAAGCTTAACCCCTAGAAGGCGGACTTTGCATCATGAGCAGAGACTTCAGTCTCTATGCTAACCACAACCCCTTAGTTTAACTCTGCGTTTTCTTGATTATTGCCCCTTTTCCAGAACACAGGCATCCTCAACACCCATTTTTCCCTACATCCGCTGCCAAAATCTTAACCGCCCTGGCGACTATTATACTACATTATTGGGGGTCGATATTTCAGACCAAAGTCTGCGCCAACGATTTTTTGCAAGCGATCGCAGAACCTGTATAATGAAAATTCGATCTGGTTTGAGTAGGGAACAGCTACTCAAAGTAATGGGGAAAGCCTGGTGAAAATCCAGCACTGTCCCGCAACTGTAAATCGTCTGCATCAGCGTCGATTGAGTCAGAATGCCCGCCAGAAGCTACATATCGGTCAATTAACCTACGAGGTATTAGGTGAACCCAGAACATTGTTTATTTGTTTGTACCACTTGCGGTAGTAAGTGGCAAGATGGTCAGCGCGTTGGTACGAGCGAGGGCGAACGCCTACTACAGCAGCTCGAAGCTTTGCACCAAAAGTGGGAGTTAGCGACAGAGTTTCCGATCCAAGCTGTAGGTTGTATGAGTGCCTGTAGTAAGTCCTGTGTGATTTCCTTTGCGGCGGCGGGGAAGCATACATATCTGTTTGGTGATATTCCGACCAACGATCCGAATATCCCGTTGAGCAATATCCTCGACTGTGCTGAAAAATACTATCAGCATTCCACTGGAGTATTACCTTGGGGAGAACGTCCCGCACCGCTCAAACAAGGCATCCTCGCCAAAATTCCGCCCCTCACTACCCCCACTCGTACCCATGCGGCACTATAATCGCTCCCGCCGCGCCAATTTGTTTACCCAAAACTTGCTGTGGATTGGCTATCAGGCTTGGCAAGGTTATCTAAATCTCGATAGAGGGGCAGTAGTCATCAGTAGCGAAGTGGATCTCCTGGACGATTCTGACCGCCACTGGGGAGACAATCTCGAACCCAGTCTTAATTTTCGCTATATCCCTCAGGCGCAATTGTCTATCTACTTACAAGAGTGGCTGGTACAGACTCCAGCGATCGATCCCATTTTAGCTGCTGTCGCTAATTATCAGCCGCAGACTGAGCTAATTTTTGCGATCGAGTCTAGCTCTCTCGATCTCGGCTGGTGTCAACGCCTAAAAATTTCGCCTCCAGACTGTTATCAACAGATCTGTCGGCGATGGAGTGAGTTTGAATTAGGGGTTAGGGGTTAGGCTTTAGGCTTTAGGCTTTAGGCTTTAGGCTTTAGGTTTTAGGGACAAGGGGCTAGGAACTATAATTAGTTCTTAGTCCCTTCACTTTACTAGCTCTCAGTCTCCCAATCCCCCAATCCCCCAGTCTTACTCGGCTGTAGCTAGTTCGTTATTGTTGCGATTGCGTTTGCGAGTTAGAAGGTTGAATAATTGGATACCGATCGCTTTAATGAGATTACCTTCTAATTCAGTGAACATAATCATGTTCATCCCAAATGCTGCGTTAGCCTCTTCGACGACTTCATCGGCTTTAGCTTCGTCGATGGGTAATTCATTCATCGCTTGACGGTAATTGCTTTTAAATGCTTTTTCATCAGGAATTTGTGCAAACTCATAAAACGCCGTTCCTTCACCGTCAGTGAGTTTCATCGCGTTCTGAGCAATTTTTTTGAGGATTTGACCGCCGGAGAGATCGCCTAAGTAGCGGGTGTAGAGGTGTGCTACCATCAGTGCGGGGTCGCGATCGGCTACTTCATGAATTCGGGCGATATACTTTTTGGTAGCCTCTGAGGGAGCTACTTGCTCTTTCCAATTGGCTCCATAATAGAAGGCTAAGTCTTGTTCTAGCGCAGCCTTGCGATCGAGTTCGGGGAAAAATACTTTAGACAAAATTGGATCGTTGGCACGTTTGTGCATTTCCTCTTCCATCGCTGAATAGACGAAGTAGAGATTGGTGACTAGCTTGCGGTAGGATTTTTTCTCAACAGTCCCTTTGAGGAAACAGGCGATGAAGCCTGTGTTCTCAGCCATATTATGAGATTTCTTGGTGCCCTCACGCAGTTTAGTCGCTAGATTAGAAGTCATATTAAAAAAATCCGTATAAATATATCCACTAATCTGTTAAACCCCGTCCAACTTCAAACCCATAGTTTTCAAAGTATGAGACAATCTGATTCTGAGGAGTAAATTGAGGTCAACGCAAAGATGTTAAGAGTAGACTATGGTCGTTGGGCACAGACAGCTCAAATGTTGAGAGAACAA
>NZ_JBGSQZ010000090.1:0-2801 GCF_041737865.1 Chamaesiphon sp. | reverse complement strand
AGAGCGCGAGCTTGCCGAAGAACACGTACACGTTCTCCAAAGAGTGTTAGAATCACCTTATCTCCATTAAGCTGCTACAACTACTTACTGCACACAGTTAACCATTAAAGATGACTATAAGTCTACGGACTATAAGTATCGTTTGCGCTGAATAATCAACGCTTTCGAGTCAAAACTCATAACTTGCGTTTAGTTGTCAGGCAAGCCTAAATACCAAGCCAGCTAACACGAACGTTGGCAAGAGTTAACTGGGTAAAAGAAACAATAAATTTACAAAGCACGTCCAATTCTCATTTACAGACGATTTAGACTCAATCAGCAACCTCCAGAAACAGATAGCATTTACCAAAGTACTACTCCCGCAACGAATAGCCGACACCGCGTGCGGTATGAATCAATCGCTTCTCACTATCATGCTCCAACTTCAACCGCAGATAGCGAACGTAGACCTCAATAATATTTGAGTCACCCAGAAAATCATACCCCCAGATATTTTCGAGAATTTGCTCTCTAGTAAATACCTGACGCGGATGACTCATTAAGTATTGGAGCAGATCGAATTCCTTGGCGGTTAAGTCGATCGATCTCGATCCGCGATGGACTTCACGAGTGCGGCGATTGAGACTCAAATCTTCAAACTGCAACAAATCTGTATCCGTATCTTGCGTGCGCCTTAGATGAGCGCGGATTCTGGCTAATAGCTCCTCAATACTAAAGGGTTTGACTAAATAATCATCGGCTCCCGCATCTAAACCCGTGACGCGATCTCCAACTTCATCTCTAGCAGTTAGCAAAATCACCGGAATCTTAATTCCAGTAGATCGCATTCTGCGACAGAGTTCGACACCAGTTAAACCGGGCAACATCCAATCCAAAATCGCTAAATCTGGCTCCGACTCACGTACCAAAGCTAGCCCTGTCATGCCGTCATGCGCCACACTGACGCGATAGCCTTCACTTTCCAATTCCAACTCGATAAATCGGGCGAGTTTAATTTCATCTTCAACCAACAGGATATGTTGTGCTGTCATCTGTTTCTCCTTCACCTTTGTTGGTGTGCCCATTCACTAATTATCTGTGCTTGGGCTGTTATTTGGGCATTTTTAGATCTGGAGCTGACTGAATAGTACAGGGCTTTTTATCGCATTGTTGCTCGTAGAGCTTTCCGACATAAGGCTTCTGCCAAACCAGGGGAATTTCTAGCAATGACTTAACTCCAGTAAAAGCTTGCCCGATGAACAGGAGGAGTGCGATTCTCTTTCAGAGAGGCTACGCCAACGAATTTAAAACAATATGAATATTCCGCCACCGATGAGTACGATCCTGATAGATTTCTCTGACGATCGCGAGGGAAAAAATCATCAGTAATGCCGCAGCAATCCCGTAATAGTAATGTAATGAGAAATATACCATTGTGCATCATTCCGATAAACCCCATCCTGACTGCCCAACAGAATCAGTGCAACACTGGTAAGGATGGCAAATACACTCCGCCAGAATCTGGTTTTCGCACGGTAAAGTAAGGCTAACGATGCGATCGCCGCTATAAAAACCAGGCTGATTAAGATAACTTGGAATGGATTTTTTACCCACACTTGTTTGTCTACAATATGGCCAAACACATCGACGGCAAATGCAATTAGGACGATACCCACCACCGAACCAGTCAGCCACCGACCTAATTGAGCGTGTTCGGGGCCTGCACTGGGCGGAATTGCACTTTTGGCTCCAGTCGATACCTGCAACCGCCGCTGGCGAGTTTGGAGCGCACGATTGACAACTATGCCAATTAATGGAAATACCACAATCACAGCAATAAATGGATGTAGCAATAAGATTGTATCTCTGTCCATAATAATTAATTGATAATTGATAATTGGGTTGTTATGATGGAGATTTAGATGCCATCGCAATAACAATTAACATTTTAAAAAATGAGGATTAAATAACGTGCAATGCCTCCTTTGGTAGGGGCAATTCATGAATTGCCCCTACCAAAGGAGGCTGCCTTGCAAAAAAAGAAAAGGGTATCAGGGTATAAGATTCACGTCCTTTCACCTTATACCCACCCAACAACAGTGTTCATACTAATAACTGCAACCTAACAAATTAGGCGATTACTTAACTTCACTTGCTGGAAATGCAGCTATTCTACCTTTTTTGACCGCAACTACCACATCATAAGTAGCACAATAAGAGAAGGTGACATGATTGGCTTTGTTATATAAATTGACAACCATTCCTGCGCCACCAGGTTGAACTCCCAGCGGTTCTAGATCGCCGTAGAAGAACCGACGTAGCTGGTCGCCACCACCGATCTGACCCTTATTTTTAGTAATTAAACTGATTTTTTCTTGGACGGAGGGGCCTTCAGCGGCACTAGCAACTATCCCAATCGATGGAGTGAATGTGTTAGGTGCAACGTGACCGACAGTAACTAAGCCCAACAGTGCAACACTTGTAATCAAAGAAGTTAATTTCATGAGAGTATCCTGCTAAATGTCGATATAGTGTGTTTCAGATGAACTCAACTGGTTCACTGATTTAACTATGGGGTTTTTTGCATAAACCCTCCAAAAGGGGGAATAAGCAGATTTATATACTAGGGCTAGCAGTTTTCTTCAAGTAATGATAGACACTCGCCTTAGAAAGACTAAACTCTTTCATCAGAATTTTAATCAGAGTAGCTTGTGCCCGTCTGAGATGAAGCAAGGGCGATCTGCGAAGCAGACAAAAGCTGTTTACGACCGAAGCGAACACCCAACTCCTTCGCCTTGTGAATACCGTCAAGCTGCCGCTCA
>NZ_JBGSQZ010000070.1:0-10876 GCF_041737865.1 Chamaesiphon sp. | reverse complement strand
GAAATCCTGTACACCCTTAATAGGGCTGCAAGGAAGCCCACGTCATAGCGTACTCGCTTGACGTGTGGTTATGTCACCCGATAGTAAATGTGAGTAATTCGGAGTATAATGGAGTAATAGTAAATAAGTATCATAACTATGGTTTCTACCACATTTTCAAGATCGGCTAATTCAAGGAACCCCGATCGTTCGATAAGTTGTTCGTTGGCGGAGCCTTCCCCTTGGGAAATCGATTCCATCCGACTAGAAGCGCGAAATATTACGTTAGGGTCAAAATACAATAAACGCCTCGAAGATGTCACCTTTACGATCGAGCCTGGACAACTAATCGCCATCGTCGGTGGCAGTGGTGCGGGGAAGTCAACCTTAATGCGAGTGTTACTCGGAAACCAAGCTCCCACCAGCGGCACGATCCATCTTAACGGGATCGACCTGCGCGAAAACCACGATCTGTTCCGCCAACACATCGGCTATGTCCCCCAAGATGATATCGTCCATCCTGACTTAACCGTCGAAGAATCCTTATACTGTGCCGCGAAACTCCGCTTGCCAGCAGGAACTAAACTTAGGGAAGTAGTCGATCGTACTCTCGATCGGATTCAGATGACCGATCGGCGTAGAGCCAGAATTATTAATCTCAGTGGTGGGCAGCGCAAGCGGGTGAGCATTGGAGTTGAATTGCTGGCAGATCCCAAGCTGTTTTTACTCGACGAACCCACGTCGGGATTAGATCCAGGACTCGATCGCTCGATGATGGAATTATTAAGGGATGTAGCGCACAAAGATAAGCGGACGGTGGCGGTAGTGACCCATGCGACCGATAATATCTCCATTTGCGATCGGGTATTATTCTTGGGCAGAGGTGGTAGATTATGTTTCTATGGAACTCCAAGAGAAACAACAATGTATTTCGGCTGTGGTAGTTTTACAGAAATCTATCTCAAGCTCGAAACCGAAGAGAAAATTGGATTATATCAAGCCATCTATCACGGTTCGAGCTATTGCCGAGATTATGTTACCAGCCTCTTACGCACCCCATCTAAGTCAATTCCATCCTTTGTTACTCCCAAGACTAATCTTGTCCGTCAGTGGCGAATTTGCTGTCATCGTCAACTCAAATTAACCAGACGCGATCGAATAAACCTGCTCCTATCGATTCTCGTCGCCCCCGTTGGCATCGGTTTACTTAAAGTTGCCATTGGGGATGTCAAACCATTCATAGCCGTAGCTGGCAACCATGTTAACGCGTCGATCCAAGTGCTACTGGTATTTGTCTGTGCCTGTCTGTGGGTAGGACTCTCTGGCTCTCTTCAGGAAATAGTTAAAGAAAAAGCAATTTACGCTCGCGAACGGGCGGTGAATCTCAAAGTTCGGGCGTACTTGGGTGCAAAAGTATTTGTGCTGGGATTATTGGCGATTTTTCAAGCTGTACTCATCGCTCATGCGATTGCTACTTGGTTTGTTGCACCTCTAGATCCTTTGGTAGCTTGGGAATCAGGGATAGCAATTGCATCCTTACTCACACTGGTTGCCAGCTTTAGCTTGGGGCTGCTCGTATCGGCGGTAGTACATAACAGCTCTCAAGCGAATAGTTTATTAGCTCTACTACTCATCCCCCAAATTGTCTTCTCAGGTGCCCTATTTAAGCTAGAAGGCATCGCTCAGACGCTTTCTTACTTCACTATCTCGCGCTGGTCGATTGGAGCGTTTGGCACGATCGCTAACGTTAATAGCTTGGCTCCAAAGCTGACAAACTTACCATTTCCGTTTGGGGTTGCCTATTCTCACTCTTGGAGTAACTTATCCCTAAATCTGGCGATGTTACTCGTCCATATGGGAGTTTATATTCTCATGGCTGCATGGCTACTCTCTAAGAAGGATGTGAATCGAGGATGAAATCACAAATAATCGCCGCACGACTCTGGATTCTCGATTGCTATTGGCAAGACGAAGTTGAATTAGAAAATCTCACCGATGATGCGGTAATTCGCGGCATCGATCGACATTATGATGGCGGATGGCTGGTGTTAGCTCAATAAACTTAGCCCCTCCCGAACATCTTGATAATTTTTAGCGACAGCCGTTAGCTGCTTCATCGCCTTCCTTTCCATTCCCCGAACTACCGCCTCACTGAGATTCAAGAGCTTGCCTGTCTCCGTTGTCGATTGAGGAATCTGATTATTTAGCCCGTACCGCAAACAAATCACCTGCTGTTGCTCAGTGGTTAACTCTGCCAAAAGTTGAGGTAATCGGACTTTGGCAATCTCCTCACTAATCAGCAAATCGCTGAGATCCCGATCCATTGAAGGGATGATGTCAATCAGGGCTGTATCTTCCTTGATCCCAATTTTCACATCGGTTGACATCACCTGCGGATCGTTGGCAATTGCCAATTTAACGTCAGCAATATCGATCTTCAACGCGATCGCAATCTGATTCAATGACGGTACTCGTCCATATTCAAGCAATAGCTCTCGATACTTACGTTTGACGTGTCCAATGGTTTCAATCTTATTAACAGGCAACCTAATCGTCCTGCCGTAGTTATTAACAGCCCGTGTCACTCCCTGTTTAATCCAATGATAAGCATACGTGCTAAATCGATATCCTTTAGTAAGGTCAAAAAGTTCTACTGCTCTTTCTAAGCCGATCGATCCCTCTTGGATTAAATCTAGTAGATCCAGCCCTCGCCCTAGATATCTTTTAGCGATCGATACTACCAAACGCAGATTAGCTTCAATCAGGATTTTTCGCGCTTTTAATCCTGCCGACTCACATAATTCCAGCTCTGGGACGGTAAGATCGCTCATATATGCCCACTGAATTCTGCCCTCAGAAACGATCGTTCTGAGCTTGGCACCAGAAATATTTGCCTGAACTGCCCACGCTGCTAGCGTCGGTTTGCGACCTAGTTGCGCGGCAAGCCGATCGCGGATCGCTGTCATCTCAATATACTCAATCAAGACTGAGTTCTTGGGATGTTCGGCAGCTAGTTTAGTTCGCAACTGGATGAGTTGCTTGTAACGCCCGTAGTTGTGGGCTTGATGTGTTTCTTCTTCTTTCGACAAGAGGGGAATTTTCCCCATTGCCTCTAAAAATAATCTAACTGAATCTTTTTGTAGTGCTTCAACTCTCATCTATTTTGGTTGCTGTTAGAAAATGCTGATGCCGCAAAGTGATTACAAGCACACTTGGCATAGTAAGTAGACTTTTGTTGCTCCAGCAGTTTACCCGTTTGCTGGAACATTAGATCGTAGCACTGGGCTAGTTGAAAATAAGTGATTCCAAGTTGCCGTCGGTAACGCCCACTGTTACCTTCAAAAATAGTCAGCGCAAAGTGATAATGCTCGATCGACAGTTCGATCGGTGCCAGCTCACTCCGTTGCAAACAGACCCCCAGATTTAACTTAATTTCTGCCCACTCATGGGGATTTCGTTCGCGGGTGAAAAAGGTTAGCGCAACTAGATAGTTCTCAATCGCCAGATCGAACCAATCTAGTCGCGCTTGGGCAAAAGCTTTCGCCATTAGTGTGTGATGATATGCGATTTTAACTATCGACGACTCGATTAGTTGCTCATTTCCTAAAACTGCCAACGCTCGATCGAATACTTCGATCGACCCGATCGCCTCGATTCCCTGGATTTCCATCCCTTCATCTAACTTATTTTTAAAATCATACACTCTCGACTCAATTACTACAAAAGCAGTCTGAATCGACTCCCATACCGCTGGATTTAAAGTAGGTTCGGCTGCTCGATAACCAACTGAGTTCTCTTTGGCTTTACTCAGTACGGCTAAAATAATATCCGTACAATCAAGATAGTTATTTAGCTCGACATCTTGGAAGTGAATTAACGTTTGTGCTAACTTCAGATATAAATTAGTTCTAAAATTCGGTGTATTTTGAGCATCGGTTCCAAACAGCGGCTTAAATGTCTCAATTTCCTCAATCAGCCCCCAATCGAGCAAATGTTGATGCTTGGAAATAAACACAAGTGTTTCCAAATCCTGGGTTTTCCCATAGCTAACTCCTTGAAACGTGTCTACCATGTTTCTCCCCTCGATCGCAAGAAGACTCATAACTAGTCCCCGATGTTGATTGGTAGCATGAGCCATTATCAATTCGACAATATCGCTTAAAATCATTTTTTGACAATTTTGTAATGCTAATTTCTAAATATCGGTAGTCAGAGAAGATGCTGTTATTTTGACAGATTCAACCTGACTGCGGCGATCTTCTACTCGATCTAATAATTCATTAGATTCGATTGAGATGGATTCTTGTCCGAATAATTCTTCTAGATCTAGTGCGGATGAAGTCTGCTTACCAATGTAAATTTCAAATGCTAACCGGACATGAAATTGTGTTAATTTACGAATAAACACAACTAGAATTGAATTGAATAGTTTAGCTAATTTTAGAATCATGGCAGAATTTGATAATTTTTCATACACACTTAGTATGCCCAGATATTAGAAGTAAAATATCATTCTAGTGATACTTGTATTAAATCATAGTCTTAACATAAAACTGATAAGCTGTTTTACATCTAAATTTTTGACTGAATCCCTTACGACAAGATTTCTAGAGGGCAAAAAGAGTGTTTTAAGTGTTTGACAGCTTAACATACATTATCTATCACTTGTTAAACTTAACTCGAAGATATGTAGTTTGCCCGACGTATAATAATTCTTTATACAAAAAATCTGCATCTTTTAATGCAGATAAATCGAAAAATCCTAAATACTTTAATAAAGATAAAATCTACACACTTACATAAATTTCTCTTATACCTATTATACCCAAAAAAATGAAAAACTTTACATCAAAGGATATGAAATTTTAAAATTTCACATTACTTTGTCAAGGAGATCTTACTATTTTATTAAAGTTCAACTCATACTTATTATGCTGAGAACACCACTAACTATTGGGAGCATCCACTTTTGGCAGATCGACCATTTTAGACAACCCACATAATATAATTTTCACTTCGTAATAATTATGTTTCGTCTGAAAGTGGATGCTCCTCAACTATCTCTGTATTTCCTAATTTGTGCGTTAAATAATACGACCGTCTAAGTAGTTTGGCTGATATTAATTCCTAAAATTAATATTAAGCTCCAGGGATGATATTATCGATTGTAATCAGCCCCTAAAAATAATCATGAAATTAACAAAACTCTCACTCGCTATTTTATCAGCAGCTTTCCTTTTAATCTCAACCGCTCCAGCAAAATCCGCCACATTACTCTCTGACAACTTCGACACGGAAAATAGTGGTGCTGGCAAGCTTAATTATACTGGCTACACCAATTGGGACAGTGGTAATACTAACTTGGTCGGTAATGGTTTCAATGATGTCCTTCCTGGAAACGGATTGTATGCTAATTTAAAAGACATTGGATCGAGTTTCTTACAGTCAAAAAGGCTTTTCACATTTAACGCAGGCGACACGGTAAACCTTAGTTTTAGATTAGCTGGAAGCGGAAATTCTAATTCTGGTTTATTAGTAACGCTTGGTAGTATTTTTATTTCCGTGTATACTGCACCAGGAACGCCTTTTCAAACCATTTCAGAAACAATTCTAGTTACACCCGATTTGGCAACATTTGCTCAAGCAAACCCTCTCATCCAATATCTAATCTTTCAAGGAGGCGGAAATAGCTCTACTAACCTCTACATTGACAACGTATCAGTGACTGACCAACTAGTTTCGCCTACAGCCGTTCCTGAGCCTTCAATGGTGCCTGGGTTGTTATTAGTTACAGCATTTGGGATAAAAAAGTTGGTTGTTCAACGACAAAAATCCATTCAGTCCGTTGAATAACTGCAATTATTAGTTTTGCCAGCAAATCTGTGAATTTGCTGGCTCTATCATTTATTGCGATAATACTGATTGAATCAAGTAAACACTTCGCGGTGTTAAGGGTGGTAACATTAAAAATGTGTCAAAGTTTGGATCGTAACGAAAAGTTGACCTTGCTGGATAATAATAGGAGACTGATGTACCAGCTCGTTTGAACGTGGGATTTGATTCTAGTGAATTACCAATCTGGAGCATCGATCCTTTGTAAAATAAAGCATCAGCACTCCAGAACTCCAGTAGTGAAAAATAATTAATAAGCCCACCATTACTACCCCCACCAGCAGATCCTCTATTAATTCCAGTGTTCCCAATACTATCAATTTTACCAGTTAGTAATGCTAGATTATAAGTAGTTTGAAAAGCATTATACATCTTGCCTAAGCTACCCACTGTACTGCTGCTAATAATGCCAGTATAATCCCCGATCGCATTACCAGTCCAAGGTACAATTCCAACTGTTGTCGCAGGAATCGCACAGTTCATTTCTCCTGTCCGCACCTGGTTAGGGTCGATTGTCGTCTCAGGGCTAACGCAGTTATTCGACAGAGCTGTAATATCATCTGCGAGTAAGCTAGCTGGCTGATAGTCGATTGTGTTCCAATCTCCGAGCAAATATGCTCCTTGGTCAGTTGCGATCGTCAAAGGTGCGGGTAAATTTGCCCCTCGACTAAATGCAAACCCATAGGGACTCTGTTGAGTAGCACCTCCTTTATACCTCCGATAGTAATCTAAGACAACTGGGTTTCCAGTATTATCCAAAACGGGAGCGCGGTCTTTAGGTGAAGTTTTGACAATTGGATCGGAGGCACTAGCTGTAGCATTCGTAGCTGCTCCCACCGATCCATCGCCACTTAGATTATCGTTAACGACTGCATGGATTACTAATCCTCCCTCAGTGCGATCGGTCGCACCCAAGCCTAGATAATTGAAGCTACCGATCGTACTGCCATTGACTGGAGCACGGGCAAACAGTAAGCTATTTGTAGAATTAGTTGAAGTATTTAGTGATGTAGTAATGTTGCTTAGTGTTACAGTTGGAGTCACCAAGGGATTGGTACCCATATTTACATGCCACCCATCCCGATTCCAAAGTGTCAAACTTTCGATATTAGTTTGCAGCACAGTCATCGATCGGTTCCGGCGTTGGTCGAATACCCCGCTAACTCCAGTACCAGTTTTGACCAATGAAATCGGTGCTGGCAAGAAACAACCCGATCGCGCTTTGGCTAAACTAGCTGGAGTAGCTGATATTATTGCTGCCCTTTCCAAACCACTCAGACCGATTGCCAAGGTAGGATCTGTTAGTAAAAGACCAAATATTACCTTAACCCCGACAGGCAATATCCCTGCGCCGATCGCGTTTCCATAATCAAGCGGCGTAGTTGAAGATGCGATCGCTACCCGTAAAGCCTGCAATATTTTATCCTGTTGCACCACAGATAACCCCGCCATCGTTGGATTAGCTGCGTAACTTCCATAACTTATCAGATCTCGCACTCGATCGCCAACACTAGCCTGACAAAACCTTGCCTCCTCCTCTGTATTTCCCTTCGCCAGCACTAATACAGGCTGCTGCAAGCTCATCAGTTGACCTACATTAAGCTTGGCACAAACTGGGCTAGTCCCTTGCCTCTTGGGGTCGATATAGTCAATACTAGGGTCGCTCCCCATTACTGGTGGAGTAATATTACAGGCTCCAGTGAGAATGCTGGAACCTGTTTGAATCGCGGTTAGATCAAAGGGAACGATGCGATCTGGCACCATTTCGATTCTTAGATCGGCTTTCCCGAAATAATCCCCGACCACACCCGTTTTATAGTTGCGCTTCCGTAAAAAAGGCAGGTCTGGCGTTACCAAACTCTTGACCGTATTAAAATCCTTGACGTTATTGGACATTCCCGCCAATTGCGGCAAAGTTAATGGGATCGACTGATAAGCAGGAAAAGCATCGGACAATACTGAAATTGTCCCAGCAGGGCTACAGGTGCCCGAAACTTCTGTACAGCTAGAATCAATTCGGTTATAGATATCCGCCGCAGATGTGACCTTTTTATTGATGGTAACTCCTGTTGAATCGTAAGATTGGATATACAGGTTTCCATTGGCATGTACTCTACCGGATAATGAGTTAAGACCACTGGTGATTTCGAGATCTCGATCGCTAAAGATCTGGAATTGAAACAGAGGTACTACTCGATTCTTAATGTCCATCTGTAGGATCGACTGTGCGAATCCAGTATCCAGAGGGCTTGCTTCGTTAACTGGGTTTATATTCACAGCCGAGGCGAACACGGTATATTTATACTCCAGTGCATTCAGTCCCCCAAATACTTCATCAGCGGGAATGACGATCGGATTTGGCAGTGTACTTGTACCCACATATGAAGTAGTATCCGTAACAAATGTGTAAGCATTATAATTAGTGGGCTTTCGATCGGTAACTATTGCAGTACTACCGCCCCCTCCAGCATTTGCAAAAACGTTGGCTATCCTATTTTCAATATAGCTAGATGAGGTATTCTCGCAGCCAAAATCCGTTGTTGAATCGACATTTACGGGTGCGATAAAACAAGTTGCCACATTTGCTTGGGTAACTGGATCTGTCGGTAAAGTTTGCCCTGGACTTAAACCTGATGGTCGATTAAAACCAATGAATGTTTGGCGCAGTTTTTCAGCCCTATTGTTTAAGGCTGACTCAGCCGCATAAAATGTATTGTTGCCATCTGTGAAAGCATTAGTTGTATCTAGAGAAGTTTGGGACGATCGCAAGAAGGCAGCTAAGAGTCCGAGCAGAATAATAATAATTAGAGAAACAATCAGCATTGCATAGCCTGACTCTTTTTGTTTTGAGCTAATTAGGTAATAGCGAAGAAGATAGTTGCGGTAGTTCATGATAAAGTATTATCTGTGAAATTTTCAAAGCATTGGTAGCCCATCTGCATCAAGTGGAATTCGATTATAGTTCCTATCCCAAATTAATACCTCTGGTTTAGAGTTAAACCCTCTAAAATATATAATTGAAGTAAAACCTCGGATCGATGGATCGTACTGAGAAAGCAATAGTCCAAACGAGCTAATAGATCCATTAGGCAAAATACATATCGGATGTAACCATGAAGTACGAATAACACTTTCAAGTCTTATGTATTGATAGATCCCAAAATCCTTGGGAAGCTCAAAATTTAACTTCGGATCGGGTACCCATTTACCTTCACGAGTTGCTACACGAAGACCACCCCCAATATAGGGAGCTGTGCCTGCCTGAGCTGCATTAGCACTATAAAAACTACAGCTAGCACCATCAATGCCTTGATCGATCGTAAATTTGTTTCCTTGCCCGATAAGAGTACCAAAACCAGCTTCAAACGTATCGACAGGATAAATTCGATAGGGACGACCTGTTGAGAGTGCTTTCGATCTAGCCAATTTAACAGCAGTTTCTAATTGTAAAATTGCCCCACGCCAAGGATTTTTGGGCAGGATAGATGGTAGAGCAAGTGCCGATAAAAATCCAATCATCACCACAACAACCAATACTTCTATTAAAGTAAAACCTTTTATTTTGCTCATTTTGCACTACTATTTCTAGGGTAAAACTCAACAGAACTAGTCAACTTATCCATGTCGCTAACTGATGGTAGCGGATTTCCGCCAATGGGGTTATGTTTTGATACGACCTGCAAACGTACACCTTTGAGTAACTTCCAGCTATCCACTTCACTGGAATTAAAATCACAGATATAACTAGGAATAGTTGAATCGCATCGCCTAGCACTTGAGAGATAACTTCCATCTACCAAATCTACACTTGAAAAATCATTAGTATAAACACGAGCGGCAACAGAGAACTCTTTAATATTAGATGAGATGGGGAGATTAAGAATTTGATTGATACCATCAACTTCTCTATTTACATTAACATATAAAACTCCACTACTATTTAGAACATATACCTTTTCCTGAATCAAATATAAAGGACTTCCTATTCCAAAGGTAGCACTAACATTAGGAGCACTAGTAGCTAAACTGTCAATCGAGATCGCGTAACCACTCCCAGTATCAAAATCATCAATATATTTAAAACTTCGATAACTACCAGCTCGATCGGAGATAAAAGCAAGGGTTTTCTCTGAGTCAAGCGTTGGTTTAGGATTAAGACAAAAATCTCTATCATTCACACTATAATCAAGCGAGGGATCGTCCAAAGAACACCTAAAAGTCCGCGCCTT
This sequence comes from Chamaesiphon sp., assembly GCF_041737865.1. NCBI lineage: Bacteria > Bacillati > Cyanobacteriota > Cyanophyceae > Gomontiellales > Chamaesiphonaceae > Chamaesiphon > Chamaesiphon sp. The sequence goes on along the minus strand of NZ_JBGSQZ010000070.1, from coordinate 776 downwards.
AAATAAATCCGAAGGTCGCGCAATCGTACTCGGATTTGTTACAGTCACCATATTCTGCGACCCACATATTGGAGTATTAACTAATAGCGTTGTATTCATAGAAGCACTATTAATATCCTCACACAATGTCAAAGCTGGCACCACAGCCGATCGAATCGTCAACTTCGACGATCCAGGCATCGCATCCACATCGGTATTCGGCTCAATCACGATCGCTGGAAACTTCTCATCCAAAATATTCATCCCAGCAAACTGAATATCTTTCCCAATCATCGCGAGTAACGCCGATTGATTCTGAGCCGTATCAGTCGTCCTTTCAGAATCACTAAATGATTTATTCCAGTCTACCAAAGCATTTAAAGACAACCCAGTCACAATGCTCAGGATAATCATGCTCACGATTAATTCAGCGATCGTAAAGCCATCACTGGAACTTCGTCTGAATCCCCTGATAGCCATATATCGGTGTAGCCGTATCATTGAAAAAAACCTCAACTCTATAAGCACGAGACGTAGCAGTACAGACAGATGGAGTAGCACAGAAAGTAACTTTAGTTGAATATTGTCGCCCTAGTGCTTTGGTGAAGATCTGCTCTGCTGGTGTGGGTCTAGCTAGATTTACCGGACTTTCGATCGTTGCCCCAGGCGTAATCGGCAATTGGTCGAACGGTGTCGATCGAACATCATCAAACGCTCTTTTAGCAATCATCAACGCCCCTGTCCGAATCTGACTCTGCTGAGAGTTAATTTGGGCATAAAGGATCAACGGCAAGCAG
>NZ_JBGSQZ010000069.1:0-6199 GCF_041737865.1 Chamaesiphon sp. | reverse complement strand
TTTATGTTGATGCTCTAAAAATTAGAGCATTTTTTTACTCTTATTATCTCACCCCCTCGTTTCAATACAATTGTACGCTCTTGCTTCAGATTTCACCCACCTGACATTCCTCTCGATCATTACTAGGCTTGCATTCGATCGTTGCTTGTCACCCCTTCAGTGCAGATATACTTCCTAATGCAAAAAGTTTTTTCATGTTCTTGAAAATAGTTTACTTGAGATTAATAGTTCGATCGAATCTAAACAATCGATCGAACTAGTGACGAGCGATCGAGTAATTAGCGGGCGTAGATACCTGCTGGCGAATAAACTGCGGCTGCACCACCAGTAATCCCCATCGGTAACAGGTGAACATCCACGGCTTCACCATTGATGGTGAGCGATACATCGGTGGCGGTGGCTTCTAGACCTTGCTGCGAGAAGGGTAGCGGCGATCCGATAGCACGATCGACACTGGTTAGATTTCCTAAATTGCTAAATTCAACTGTAATTTCATAACCTACAATCGAGATGCGTGAAGATATCGCAGTGGGTAGATGGGAAGTATCAATACTGATCTTTGCTGCCAGCGTTGGCGCACTCTCAAATGGTGTATCGGCAAAGATTTTAGGTGCAAAATAAGCTCCTACCTCAAGATCGGTAGCAATAAATCCCATAAATAGCGGTGCTTGGGCGGGATCGGGTTGAAATAAAATCATCCCAGCGGGTGCAGAGCCGACAGGGGTATGGACAATCCGAGCGACATGAACGATGATATTTGGTTGAGTAGCTCCAGGAATAGTAGATCCAGCGAGATCTACACCACCTTCCCAGGACATCCAGCGATCGATATTCATAATTTATTATTGATAGATCGGGGCAAGATTTTGATTTCCTCATTATACCCACCAGAGCGATGGCGATCGTACCCCAAAAGTCACTAAAAAGTCACAAATTTTCGGACTGGTTCGATTGATTAATAGCAGTATTATGCTAGTCTTAACTGCATCTTGAACATTCAATCATTCACGATCGCTGCCAGCATTCCAACCTCAAACCTTTCTTAAACTTGCCGTGCATCTCGATCGAGCCATCCGCTTTACCAACCAGCTACTCCTAGTCAGCCGTCGCCGCGAACTATCAGAACTAGAAATACTCGTATTCAACAGTATTTGGCTGGATGTTTCCTATCAGCAATCTAGCCAAAATTCTAACTATGAGATGGCGACGATCAAAAATACAGCTTCCAAACTATTGCAAGATATTTCTGATGCGGCTGGAGAACGAGCCACTAAAAAAAATTGTAAAAGTATCATTTGTCGTCTGGCGAGTACTACCGAAGAGCGAGTAGATTGGGGCGATGCACCGACGGATATGCAGCCCTTTTGTGGTAGGAATGACGAGCTAGAGCAGTTGACAAAGTGGCTGACGATCGATCGCTGTAAGCTAGTGGGAGTATTGGGAATCGGCGGGATTGGCAAAACTGCTCTAGCTGCTAAATTGGGTGATAGTATTGCCGCAGATTTCGATCTGGCAATTTGGCGATCGTTACGAGAAGCACCACCCCTCAATCAATTAATGGGTGAATTGGTGCAATTTTTATCGGCATTTACTGAAATTGAAGTACCAAATAGTAGCGATCGAGCTATCTCCAGACTACTCTACCATTTGCGCCAAAAACGCTGTCTGATTGTCCTCGATAATATCGAAGCGATTATGGAAGCGGGGGAATATGCTGGCAATTATAGATCGGGATATGCCGATTACGGGCAATTATTTCACAGTATCGGTACCAGCCGCCATCAAAGCTGTCTACTGTTTACCAGTCGGGAACCACCCCCAGAAATTGCTGAATTAGCTGGGGAAGATCTACCCGTGCGCTCGTTGTGGTTATCGGGATTGGCAGCGACTGCGCCGACATTACTGAGCAAAATCGGTCTTGATGGCAGCGAGAGTCAACTACTTGCAGTATCCGAACGATGTCAGGGAAATCCGCTCTATCTGCGGATTGTGGCGAATACGATCGTTAATAGTTTTAATGGTGAGATTGAGACTTTTTTGAGTGCAAACCAGTTTACTTATGGCAAAATTGCCAATGTATTGCAATCTCAACTCGATCGACTTTCACCAACCGAAAAACTGATTATTTATTATTTAGCAATTGGGCGAGAGCCGATCTCACTCGATCGGATCGAGGCTCATTTACAACCATTGGGACGCGATCTTGCTTTGATCCAAACGATCGATTCTCTCCAACAGCGATCGCTACTCGAAGTAACTCAGGGACAACGTTATACGCTGCAAAATGTGGTGATGGAGTTCATGACTGGGGCGACGATTCGGACGTTGGTAGGAGAAATTACTAACAATCCGCTCGGCGAACCATTGGCTGTACAACAAGAGTTGTTTTTTTTTAACAGTTTAGCCATCTATCCAGCGAGTTCGCCGACTTATATCCGTGAGGCTCAGTGGCGATTGATTCTCCGCCCACTCGTCGGTCAGCTAAGTGTCGAAAATGGCAGAGATAAAGCGATCGAATACTGTCAAAGACTTCTCTATCTGTGTCAGCAAGCTGGGTTGATTCCTGGTTACTGCGGGGGGAATATCATCGATCTTTTAATCGCCTTAGATGTCGATTTACAGCATTATAATTTCACCAATTTGTATATTGCTGAGGTAGATTTTCAGGCAACGACGCTCCGAAATGTCAATTTTACGGGAGCGACATTCGATCGATGTCGCTTTGCCCAGGGGATCGGTACGGCACTCAGGCTGACTTTTAGTCCGAACGGCAAATATCTAGCCGTCAGCGATACCAATTATCGGATTAAAGTCTGGGAAGTAGCTACCAATCAAGAGATCGCCATGCTCATCGGGCATCAAAGCTGGGTGTGGGATGTCCAATTCAGTCACGATTGCAAATATCTCGTCAGCGGTAGTAGTGACGAAACGATGCGGATCTGGGATTTGGCTAGCGGTGAATGTTTGCAAGTATTACACGGGCATCGAGACTGGGTATGGAAAGTGAGCTTTGCCGCCAATAGCAATCTGGCGATTAGCATTGGAGCCGATCGACAATTTAAAATCTGGTGGTGGCGAACTAAACTTAATTTATTGACCTTCCCAATTCCCGATCTTCAGGTACGCGATGGTACTTTTCATGGAGGGCGCGGTTTATTAGCTACTTGTGGTGGTGAAGGGATTAAGATTTGGCAGATCTGGACGGGCAGACGCTTACAAAAGATCGATACTCTCAACGCGCTCAATCTCCGGCTCGTATCATTGAGTCCCGACGGAAAAATGATTGTTGGTGCAAATTTTTCTTGTACGATTCATTGTTGGGATGTAAAGACTGGTAGCCATTTATTCGATTTACTCGGACATCCTACCCAAGTGAGTGAAGTTAACTATGATGAGATCGGGCATATTATTAGCACCTGTTTAGAACAGATTCGGATCTGGAATATCCGAACCGGAGTCTGTGTCAAAGTTATTAACTTTGGTGGTGATTGCGGCAAAGCAATCGCCTACCAATCGCCATTCATGGCGACAGGTAGCGATAACGGGGCGATCAAAGTTTGGAATCTAGCAACCGGACAATGTCTGACGACATCTGCGGGAAATGCCAAGCGAATCCTCGGTTTAGCTACCCATCCTCACCACCAAACTGTCGCTAGCAGTCGAGATGATGGCACGCTCCAGCTCTGGGATTTTAGTAACATCGCTCCGAATCAGCTACCAACGTCGATCGATATTCCTGCTCATCGGGGGATGGCGACCGCTTTGGCTTTTAGTCTCAATGGTAAGTTAATTGCCAGTACGGGAAGCGATCGAGCGATTAAACTTTGGGATGCAGTAACGGGCAAATATCTCCAAACTTTGAGCGGACATACCGATTATGTTCAGCAGCTATTATTTATTGACGATCGCACTATTATCAGTCAAAGTTATGACAAAACTATTCGACAGTGGGATCTGACTACTGGTGAGTGGAAAATTTTGATTTGTATGGAACTTCAATATTTAATCGTATTATGTCGATCTCCAGATTGTCAGTCGATTGCGATTGGCTCCGATTTACCCAGTTTGATAATATTAGATCGCCATACTGGGCAGACTAGCACCTACCCAGCCGTCGGAAATCGCCTGCGACATCTAGCTTTTAGTCATGATGGGCGGTTTATCATCGGGACTACTGACAATCGCATCCTCAATCTCTGGGATCTCACCTGTGATTACCAGCATTATTCCTGGAAAATGGGCGAACGAGATCCCACCGCAACAATCCCGCATCCTACCTCGTCCCATCTGCTAATTATCGGTAGCGATGATGGTACGATCTCGATCTGGGATATCCAAGATCGAGTGTGTGTCGAACAAATCGTCGGACATCAACATGAGATTTTAGCCCTGAAGATCGTTGCCAATCCGCCTCGGTTAGTAAGCTGTAGTGTCGATGGTTCGATTAAAGTCTGGGGTTTGCAAGATGTGCGGCTGACAGAATTATGCTCGATCGATTTTGGCACACCTTATCAAGATCTCCAACTCAGCGGAGTCAAAGGCTTGAATCGATCGCAATTAGACACATTGGTGCAGCTTGGTGCCCTAAAGTAAAGAAGTATCGGTATTCCAGCACTAGAGTGGATCTGCTTGGACTCAGTATAGTTCCCACAAGAAATGTTACTAGCCCTTGGTTTCATTTCCCAGAACGGTAAAATAGATATCTATAAGTAAAAATACCTCAATCGATCGTCAAGATTTTAATTTATCTATCCCCTAACCTCCACCCTCCGATTTAGCCATGCCAAGAACCCAGAAAAACGACAACTTCATCGATAAAAGCTTCACTGTCATGGCGGACATTCTCCTCAAGATTATGCCTACCAACAAGCGTGCTAAAGAGGCTTTTGTATATTATCGCGATGGGATGTCCGCCCAAGCTGATGGCGAATACGCTGAAGCACTAGACAACTATGAAGAAGCCCTACGGCTCGAAGAAAACGACTACGATCGTAGTTATATCTTGTACAATATGGGCCTGATCCATGCCAGTAACGGCGAACACGATCGAGCATTGAGCTTTTATGCCCAATCGGTAGAGCTGAATTCCCGCCTCTGCCAAGCCTTAAATAACATCGCTGTCATTTACCACTATCAAGGTGAAAAAGCCGCCGATGAAGGCGATATGACAGCCAGTGAAGCTCTGCTAGGTAAAGCCGCCGAGTACTGGATTCAAGCCATCAAAATCGCCCCCAACAACTACATCGAAGCCCAAAACTGGCTCAAAACTACTGGACGCTCTCAACTTGATATCTACTTCTAGGTTTTAGGCTTTAGGCTTTAGGTGTGGATGGTGAATGGTGGATAGTGTTTGAATCAGTCCCCAAGTCCCCCAGTCCCTCAGTCCCCAAGTCTCCAAGTCCCCAAGTCTCCAAGTCACCCAGTCCCCCAGTCACCCAGTCCCCCATGCTCAACCGCGAACAAGTACACAAAGTAGCTCTTCTGGCTCGATTGGAATTGACTCCAGCCGAAGAAGAACAATATGCTGGACAGATGAGTAGTATTCTTGACTACTTTGAACAACTGAGCGAACTCGATACTACAGGGATCGAACCGACAACTAGAGCGATCGATATGAGTAATATCACTCGTCATGACTCGCTGTCATCATATCAAAATTTAGCAGGTATCTATGCAGCAGCACCAGAGCGCGAAACAGATTTTTTCAAAGTACCAAAAATCATGACTTAGACATATTTCTAAGTTATTTGCGTTATTATTAGTTACTGTTGAACATTACTAGAGAAAAAATTGTGTCCCACTCGATCGTTACCGATGTTTGTGAAGGTATTGCTGATTGTGTAGCTGCTTGTCCCGTTGCCTGCATACATGATGGCCCAGGAAAAAATACGCTAGGTACCGATTGGTATTGGATTGATTTTTCTATATGTATTGACTGTGGAATTTGTATTCAAGTTTGCCCGATCGAGGGTGCTATTTTACCCGAAGAACGACCGGATCTACAAAGAATGCCTAGTTAGTTAGATTTGGATGGTGGGCGTTGCCTACTATCCAAATACTGATTGACGGACAAAAGTTTTTTTAAGCCCAGACATGTGTGTGCGCCTTAAATTCAATTCGGTATTTTTTTTGCAGATATTGTGAATGAGAAGCCTTGACGGGATCTCGGTCAATATTAGTAGTAAAAGAGACAGAACAA
>NZ_JBGSQZ010000328.1:0-4634 GCF_041737865.1 Chamaesiphon sp. | reverse complement strand
TCATGAATTGCCCCTACCGCAAAACTTAGAATGTCGCTTTTACTTAGTCGCAACCAACCCATTGTGACGTAATAATGCCGAAGGATCTGGCTCACGTCCACGGAATGCCGTAAATACCTCCATTGGGTGCTTGCTACCGCCCAGCGATAATACTGTATCGCGGAATCGTCGTCCGGTCGTCCCGATCGCGTCAGCATCATCCAATCCCGCATCTTCAAACGCTGCAAACGCATCCGCACTCAAGACTTCCGCCCACTTGTAGCTATAATAACCAGCCGCATAACCGCCAGCAAAAATATGTCCGAAGGAGCAGAGGAAATTGTCTTCGGGTAGGGGCGGAATTACCATGCTGATTTTGGCGAGGCGATTGCGAACGTCGGCAATTGTGTCCGTACCACCTGGTTTGTAGCTACTGTGGAGTGCGATATCTAACCAGCTAAAGTGGATTTGACGCAACATCCCGCTCCCGCTCATAAACGTCCGCGCGGCGAGCAGTTTTTGGTAGTAGTGTTCCGGTAAGGGTTCGCCAGTTTCGGAGTGTTTGCCCAAACTCAGGAGGGTAGGGCGATGGTAACACCAGTTTTCCATAAATTGGCTGGGTAACTCGACCGCATCCCATTCGACGTTACTAATTCCCGATGCGCCAACAAAATCGACGGTGGTCAGCATGTGTTGTAAACCATGCCCGAACTCATGGAACAGAGTTTCGACTTCCCCGAAGGTCATCAGGCTGGGTTTGCCGTCTACTGGCGGCGTTTGATTGCAAGTTAGATAAGCAACGGGTAAACGGACTTTAGACCCATCTTGGTCGGTCAATTTGGAGCGACTGATACAATCTGCCATCCACGCACCGCCGCGTTTTTCAGAAGGGCGGCTATATGCGTCGAGATAGAAGTAAGCAATCGGTTGGTTTTGCTCGTTGGCGACTTGGAAATAGCGGACATCGGGATTCCAGATCGGTGCTTGTCCGTCGGCAGCAGTGATGTTGATGCCAAACAAGTTGTGGGCGAGGTTAAATAAGCCCGATAGTACTTGCTCTAAGGGGAAATAGGGACGCAATTCTTCCGCGTTAAAATCAAATTTAGCTTCCCGCAAGCGTTCCGACCAGTAGGCGACATCCCAGTGTTTGAGGTCGTTGGCTTCGGGTGCATCTTTGGAAATGGCAAAAGCGCGGAGATCTTCGAGATCCTGTTTAGCTGCTTCAAAGCTGGCACTACGGAGGGATTCGAGCAGATTTTCGACAGCGGCGACGTTGGGTGCCATTTTACTGGCGAGGCTGAGTTCGGCGAAGTTGTCGAAGCCAAGGATGTTGGATTTTTCGCGGCGGAATTCGAGGATGCGATCGATATTCCCAAGATTATCATAGTCCCCCGCTGCTGCCCGACTGACCACCGCTTTATATACCTGTTCCCGCAAGTCTCGCCGCTGGCTGTGCTGCATAAAGGGGCCGTAACTAGGCGCATCTAGAGTAATCGTCCACGGCCCATCGGTGGGGGTAGCGGCTTCATTTCCCGCTGCTCTGGCTGATTGAGCGGCTTGAGCGAGTAAACTCTCTGGTAGTCCAGCGATTTCTTCGGGTTTAGTCAGAGTGAGACTATAAGCTTTGGTCGCATCGAGGACATTATTAGAGAACTTATTAGAAAGTTCGGCAAGTGCCAATTGAATCTCATTAAATCGCTGCTTTGGCTCTCCCGTCAAACCGACTCCAGATAGCTCCATATCGCGGATGGCAGCCTCGATAATCCGTTTTTGGGCTGCGTCGAAGTTGGCAAATTCGGGACTGGCGGCGATCGCCTTGTAGCCTTGATATAGCGCAGCACTCTGTCCCAATCGCGTCCAGAATTGGACGAGCTGGGGCTGCATTTCTTCATAAGCAGCACGCAGTTCGGGACTATTTTTGACACCCATCAGATGTCCGACGATACTCCAACTCCAGCCGATACGTTCGGTCAATCGATCGAGTGGTTCGACCAATCCCGCCCAGGTGGCGATAATATTAGCTTCAAGCTGGGTTAATGCTGCGTTCGCCTCAGCCAGTAATTCGGTCATCGCGGGAACGACTTGCTCTGGGGTAATCTCTGGAAATGGGGGCAATCCCTGACCTTGTAAAAGCGGTTTCATATACAGCGCGTGATGAGGTTTATAGCTCTATTATCCCTCGATCCTCTTTTAGAGCCTATGTCCGGTTTACCGCCGTCAAGTTTTTGACACCAGCTTGGAGCAAACCAGCAGCACATGTTCGTGAATGGCTCTCATGCGTTGTGTGGATGAATTGCGATCGTCGCTATTAATATCTGCTCTGCTAGAATTCAGCAAAGTCAGTTTACTTCGTTCTACCACCGCCCTGAAATAGAAGTGTTTCGTTCCGAAAGGCTTACGCCAACGGGCTAATAGTTCAAGTTCTCTGTTCGCGAAGCGTCTCGAAGAGAAGAGAACTACCAGATCGACTAGTTCGTTTTAACGAACTTTTGCTATTAGCCCCTGCTTGGTGGAACGCACGCTGAGGGAACCTCAGCGCGATTCCATCCGCAAATTCATTTGATGGCGGTGTATAAACGAAGCTAGGAGTCATAGTTTGGGAATCTCTATCCCGAACTGACGTTAGTTATTTACGCTCCGATCGAGGCGGAAATCAAACAATGGATAAGCTTCAACAATACCGAAAAATAATTCGTCAAATTCTTACCGAGCAAGCTCATCCCTATACCTACTCTGACGATGTAGAAGCAGAAATTATTTGCGATACCGAACACGACCATTATCAACTTGCCTATGTAGGTTGGGAGAAGCAACAACGCATTTTTAGTCTGATTTTACACTTTGATATTAAAAATGGTAAAATCTGGATTCAATACAACGGAACAGAGACAGCGATCGCCCAATTAATGACCGAAAAAGGAGTGCCAGCATCCGATATCGTCCTGGGTTTTCATTCTCCCTTCAAACGTCAATTTAGTGGCTATTCAGTCACGTAATTGTTGGCTCGATCGCAATACTGTAGCAACCGCCCGTAATCTGGATGAGAGAGATTGCGATCGATTATGCTATAAAGATTTTGCATTGTTCGCTACCTTGTAATTTTGTTTTCGCTTTAAATTGAGATTGAATTATCAAAACAGCTAATAACTCCCTTTTGATTCTGTATTTCTACAACCGTCTCAGTGTAATTCTCTGTTAAATACACTTTGATGACATTACTCCAAAATCTCAGAGCGGGGAGATTTGTGGGAAGTTTAGAAATCTCCCATCGACCACGAAATCGATCGAATAGATCGACAGCAACTTGACGACCGATCCCGCGCCGTCGATACTTGCGTAAGATGAAAAATTCGGCTACTGAATATTGGCTATCGGAAAAGTGAGTATATTGATTCACAAGTACAAATCCTGATAAGCTGTCGAACATCTAAACCACGTTAACTGCATTACCCTTATTCTTTAATTTTCGATTCCATTTTATAATTAGCCCTTCTTCATTTAGCAAGTTATTCAATACAAGCTCTAATTTTTCTAGCGATTCAAATAATCTGTTGGCAATATACTCTTTAGCTGAATGCCATACCAATTCAACTAAGTTATAATCGGGACTATATGGTAGTAAAAATTCGATGATTAAGTTCGGCATCTCTGCCGCTATCTTCTGTAAAGTCTCTTCTTTCTTGTGAAAACTAGCATTGTCCAATATCATCAAGATTTTGCACCCTTGCTTGGGTTCGTTCCATGGTCGGGGAACCCGACCGGACGAACTCCGCTTTCTCTCGAAAATCTTCAGCTAAATTACCTGCGGCAATCCATTCTTGTTTTAAATCTTCGTAGAAAGTTGTTAAGACTAAATGAAAATTTACAGAGTTCCCAGTTGGAATAAAATCCACCCATCTTTTCTTGTCTTAGTATCTCACTCCTCCCATTACATTAATCCGACCTTTTCTTCGATCGCCTCTTGTTTTCGTTCTACTACCCTTGCGGCACCAATTTTTCCTTCTAATTACCCGCAAACTAAATCCACTCTCATCCCAAAACCATACCTGCAAAAGCTTGGGAAATTCTTTTGCTATTTGTAAATATTCTTCGAGCTTCTTCTTGAAGATAATTCTTTTACCTGGATTTTGCTTGTCCTCTAGACTGTATTTAGGCCAGAGGTAAACATACTTTTTTGAGCGTAAAATCCTCCTTACTTGTGTACCACTTAATTTTATTCCCGTTTTCTCTTATAGATATATTGCTAGTCGAGCTGTTGTCCATCTTCCGAACTCATACCCGTATTTTTCAGGGGCTATTTCAATTACTTCTAGTAATAAGTTGATATATTCTTCGGTGGCTTTTCTATAATTGCCTTTCATCCTTTCATCAGATAGGCTGTCTAAATTATCAGGATCTCCATGTACGCACCAGTAGGCAACTTTGCTTAGAGAGCATCCAATTAATTCAGCTATATGCTTTTGAGTATTTCCGTCATTTAGTAATAAAAGTATTAAGACTCTTTCTCGAATGTCTGGATGCTCATGCTCTTTGAGTGCCTTTTGTAACTTCTCTTTTGTTTCGGAATTGAGAAAATTGAGGGCAGGCATTAGACTCAAGATCGTACAGGCGACTGCTATTATAGCATATGTGCTTTAGACGCCAAACAGCTTAGT